>JACOUZ010000112.1 GCA_016177515.1 Acidobacteriota bacterium | reverse complement strand
GGCCCCCTGCAGTCGTGCGCCAACCTGGTCTATACCGGCAACTTCCAGATCCACTGGGGAACCGGCTCGTCGCAGGGGACGGCCGACCTGGGCCTGACGTCCGGCAACCTGACGAACAAGGCCCCCACCGGGATGCCCTACGCCATGAACGACCCCTCCGCTTACGCCGCCGGGGCCGACAGCCTGGCGACCTGGACGGCGGCGCACGACAACCAGATGATCGACGACCCCTGGTTCAGGTTCATCGCCGGCGGGGCTCTCCAGAACATCAGCTTCGCGACGGACCCGAGCGCCCCGCAGCCCTGGCCCTCCACCAGCCCGGGCAGCACCACGGGCGACTCCTCGAACCTGTTCCAGAACACGGTCATCAACTGCCCGACCTTCGACTACGCCCTGTGGAAGGCGATCGCCCAGAGCGGCAACAAGAACCACTTCTATTTTTCGTACGACACCGCCACCACGAACTTCAAGCTCGACGGCACCGGGACGGCGCAATCGCTCGAGACCTGGACGGGAGGGCGCAGCGGCATCATGTTCTTCGACACCTACGACGGCACGGCGCCGTTCGGCTCGTACACGGCCACCTGGCCGGCGACGAACCTGACGCCGGCAATCGACATGTCCAACGGCTGGCCCGGGACCCAGGGGTTCGTCTACCTGAATGCCAAGCAGTTCGCCACCACCGGCGCCGGCGGCAGCGGCACCACCCGGACGATCATCCCTCCCGGAGAGCCGGGGGACGGATCGGGCTTCGTGAACATCGACTACCCCGGCGCGTTCGTCGGCAATTACCGGATCCGAAACGGCACGGCCAGCCCCGAGAGCTTCCAGGACCCGGTGACCGGCGACTGGTGGTGCACCGACATCTCCCCGTGTCCCGGCGGCGCCATCGCCCCCATCAAGGACAACTACGGCCTGCCGTTCCAGGATAACGTCGTCATGGACGGCGTGTTCTACACCAGCGGCAGCTTCACGGCCAAGGGGAACGCCAGGTACTTCGGCTCCCTGATCGCCCAGCAGGGGGTCCTGGACGGCGGCGGCACCCCCGAGCTCTACTTCGACGAGTCGCTCGTCAAGGGAAACTGGCCGCGCAAGGGGATGAACCTGCCGCGCGTGGTCATCTCGGCCTGGCAGACCGACCTGTAGGGACCGCACCGCCGGCCCCGGGGGCCGGAGGGCTGTTGCCCGCCGGCTTGATCCGGCGCCATCCGCGCCCTACATTTCCGTCATCAGCGGTGGCCTGGAGGCCCGGATGCCGATGCCGTCCAAGAAGCTCGCCGGTCTGACGTTCGCCGTGGCGCTCGCCGCCCTGGGTCCGTGCGCGGCGCGGGCCGCGGAGGGCCAGGATTCCTCCGGGCAGCAGACCGAGGAACGGAGGAAAGCCCAGGAAAAGAAGCAGGGCAGGGAGAAGCCGGCGTCGGCCGCCGAACAGAAGGCCCCGCTCCGGTTCACCGACCTCGACCTGGAGAGGTTCCACGGGCGCCCCATAGCACCCGCTGAAGATGAAATCGACGCAGAGGACGAGGCGGTTGGAGTCCCCGGCCCCGGGCCGCAGCCCCCCCCGGGCGCCGGACCCCGGGCGCCCGCGCCGCCGGCCGGAGTCGCCGGCCCGAGGGTGGCGCGGCCCGTCACGCGCCCTTCGGTGCGGCCGCCGGGTCTCGCCCCCCGCCCGCAGGACGATCCGCTCAAGCCGTTCCGCGATCGCGAGGCGAAGGAGAAGTTCCGCGCCGAGCAGATCCAGACGATGCGCGACCGGATCGCCAATCTCCAGACCCGGCTCGACTACCTCAACGCAAAGAAGAACGCCTTGCAAAACCCGGCGCCCCTCCTGGCGGGGCAGACGCGGGGCCCGAGCGCGCCTCCAACTCCCATTCAGGGCCCCGGCAAAGTCGCAATCGGCGGCTTCTTTCCGCCCTTGCCACCGCCCCAGACGGACGAGGACAGGGAGAATGACAAGAAGCTGAAGGTGAAGGACCTCATCGTCCAGGTCGACAAGGAAATCGAGAGCGTTCAGGAGGAACTGGAAGCCGCCAGGACCGAGCTGGTTTCGGTCGAGACCCGCTTCGCGCAGGAAAGCCAGAGCCGGTGAAGTCCGCCGACCGCATTCTCCTGGTCGAGGACAAGGAAAGCCTGCGATCGGTCCTCAGAAAGACGCTGGAGGCCGAGGGGTTCGGCGTCGACGAGGCGCCGGACGGCGGCAGCGCGCTCGACAAGATCAGGCGCGCGCGGTTCTCCATGGTCCTGACGGATCTGCGCCTGCCGGCCGCCTCCGGCCACGACGTTCTCAAGGCGGCCATCACGTCCGATCCGGAGATGCCGGTCATCCTGATGACCGCCTACGGCACGATCAAGGACGCGGTCAGCGCCATGAAGGCCGGGGCCTACGACTACCTGGAGAAGCCGGTCGACACCGAGCACCTGCTGGCGCTGGTCCGCCGCGCCCTCGACCACCGGAGCCTCCTGCACGAGAACGCGCTGCTCAAGGAGCGCTTCTCGCAGGAGCTCGACACCCCGGAGATTCTCGGCGACAGCCCGGCCCTCAGGCGCGCCCTCGAACAGGTGCGCAGAGTGGCCCCCACCGACGCCACCGTCCTCCTGCTCGGCGAGAGCGGCTCGGGCAAGGAGCTGTTCGCGCGCGCCGTGCACCACCTGAGCGGGCGGAAGGCGCACTCCTTCTTCCCGATCAACTGCGCCGCCATCCCCGAGAACCTCCTCGAGAGCGAGCTGTTCGGCTACGAGAAGGGGGCGTTCACCGGCGCGGCCGGCACCAAGAGGGGCAAGTTCGAGATCGCCGACAGGGGGACCCTGTTCCTCGACGAGATCGGCGACCTGTCGCTCCCCCTGCAGGGGAAGGTCCTGCGGGTCATCGAGCAGCGCCAGTTCGAGCGGGTGGGAGGGACCGAGACGCGCAGCGTCGACATCCGCCTGGTCGCGGCCACGAACAAGGATCTGAAGGGGCTGGTCGCCCAGGGGGCGTTCCGGCAGGACCTCTTTTTCCGCCTGTCGGTCTTCCCGGTCACCGTCCCGCCGCTCAGGGAGCGCCCGGAGGACATCCCGGTTCTGGCGCGGCACTTCGTCAAGAAGTTCGCCGCCGAGCAGAAGAAGCGCGGCCCGATCGCCCTCCCCGACGAGACCCTCCGGGCGCTGTGCGCCTACGCCTGGCCGGGAAACGTGCGCGAGCTGGAAAACTCCATCGAACGGGCCCTGATCCTGGGGGAGGGGGACCGCCTCCTGCCGGAGCACCTCAACCTCCCGGCCCCGGCCCGGGGGATCTGACTCAGCCTCACCGGGGATTGATTTCGGGTTGGTCATCCCCGCGCGGCGGCCACGCTTCGCCGGTGGAGTTGAAGCCCGGCCGGGCAGCGGGACAGGGCCGTCCGAATGCCCGGTCAGGCTCCCGGTCCGGAGACCCCGGGCCTTCGCCTTGTGACCGCGTGCCCCCGTCTGCTATAGTCGGCCCCGTTTCCGCGAGCGTACCTGCAGGAACCGTCAGGAGCGATCGCGAGGGCTCCATCGTTCTTTCCGCGGAGAAGATGAATGAGCGCGCGACGTGTCCTGATCATGGGTGCGGCCGGCAGGGACTTCCACAACTTCAACCTCCGCTACCGCGACCATCCTGATTATGAGGTCGTGGGCTTCACGGCCACGCAGATCCCGAACATCACCGACAGGCGCTACCCGGCGCAACTGGCGGGGTCCCGGTATCCCGCCGGCATTCCCATCTACGAAGAGGATCGGGTCGAGGAGCTGATCGGCCGCCTGTCGGTGGACCTCGTGGTGTTCGCCTATTCCGACGTGTCTCATGAGCACGTGATGCACAAGGGATCGCAGGTGGTCGCCGCGGGCGCCGACTTCGTCCTCATGGGGTTCAACGAAACGTCGCTGAAATCGTCCCGGCCGGTGGTTTCGGTGTGCGCGGTGCGCACCGGTGCGGGCAAGAGCCAGACGACGCGCCGCGTCTGCCGCAAGCTCCTGGACCGGGGACGCCGGGTGGTGGCGGTCCGGCACCCGATGCCCTACGGCGATCTGGCCAAGCAGGCGGTGCAGCGCTTTGCCGCCTTCGGGGACCTGGACCGCTTCGAGTGCACCATCGAGGAGCGGGAGGAGTACGAGCCGCATCTCAAGACCGGCACGGTCGTCTACGCGGGGGTCGACTACGGCGCGATCCTGAAGGAGGCCGAGCGCGAGGCCGACGTGATCGTCTGGGACGGCGGCAACAACGACCTGCCGTTCTACAAGCCGGACGTCGAGATCGTGGTCCTCGACCCGCACCGCCCGGGTCACGAGCTGCAGTACCACCCCGGGGAAGCGAATTTCCGCCGCGCATCGTGCATCGTCATCAACAAGATCGACACGGCGGACAAGAAGGGAATCGAGGACGTCAAGGCGAACATCGCCCGCTGCAATCCGAAGGCGCTCGTCATCGAGGCGGCCTCCCCCGTGACCGTGGAAGACCCCGCCGCCATCCGCGGCAGGCGCGTCCTGGTGGTGGAGGACGGTCCGACCCTGACGCACGGCGGAATGGGGTACGGCGCGGGCGTGATCGCCGCGCAGCGTTTCGGCGCCGCTTCCCTGGTCGACCCGCGGCCGTACGCGGTGGGATCGATCGCGACGACCTTCCGCAAGTACCCCGGCATCGGCACGCTTCTGCCCGCGGTCGGCTACGGCGAGAAACAGATGAACGAGCTCCGGCAGACCATCGAGAAGGTGGACTGCGACCTGGTGCTGATCGCCACGCCCATCGATCTGCGCCGGACGATCCACTTCGAGAAGCCGGCGCTGCGGGTGTCCTACGAGCTGCAGGAGATCGGCAAGCCCGATCTGGACGACGCCCTCGACAAGCTCCCGTAGAAGGGGTTTCCGGCATGCCGCGGCGCGGACAACTTGCGGTCGTCGCCTTCGGCGGCAATGCCCTGATCAAGAAAGGGCAGGAGGGGACCCAGTGGGAGCAGATCGAGAACGCGCGGGAGACGGCGCGCTCGCTGATCCCGATCCTCATGGACGGCTATCGCCTGGTCCTGGTGCACGGCAACGGTCCGCAGGTCGGCAACATTCTGATCCAGGTCGAGGAGGCGGTCACCAAGGTGCCGCCCCTGTCGCTCGACGTCTGTGTCGCCATGTCGGAAGGCAGCATCGGCTACCTGCTGGAGATGGCTCTGCTCAACGAGCTCAGGCGGCGCCGCCTGCGGCGCCACCTGGGGGTGGTCACGCTGGTCACCGAGGTCGTGGTGGACCAGAACGATCCGGGGTTCCGGCGGCCGACCAAGCCAATCGGGCCGTTCTACCCCCGCTTCCGGGCCGAATTCCTGATGCACAAGCAGGGCTGGTCGATGGTGGAGGATGCCGGCCGCGGCTGGCGCAAGGTGGTCCCGAGCCCGAGACCGCTCGAAGTGGTGCAGCAGGAGGCGATCCGGCGGGCGGTCGAGGGCGGGGGAATCGTCATTGCCGGCGGGGGCGGCGGAATTCCCGTCTACCGGACCGGGCAGAATGAGCTGCGGGGGGTCGAGGCGGTCATCGACAAGGACTACACCGCCGCGCTCATCGCCTCGGACCTCCACGCCGACCTGTTCGTCATCCTGACCGGCGTCGATCAGGTGGCGATCAACTTCGGCAAGCCGGACCAGAGGGGGATCCGGCGCATGGACGTGGCGGAGGCCCGGGGGCACCAGGCCGCCGGGCAGTTCCCCGAGGGGAGCATGGGTCCCAAGATCCGCGCGGCGATCGAGTTCGTGGAAAAGACGGGGCGCGAGGTGCTCATCACCTCGAGCCCCAGGCTGCCGGCGGCGGTGCGGGGCCGGGCGGGGACGCGTCTGGTCGCGGCGGCGCGGGCCGCGCGGCCGGTGCGATCCGGGCCGGGAGGGCGCCACGCCCCCGGAGGAGAGGGGAGGGGCTGATCCCGTCATGACCATCTCCGATCTCGTTTCGATTCACGACCTGTCCAGGGAGGAGGTCCTCGAGATCCTCGACCTCGCCGCCCGCATCAAGCGGGATCCCGTCGCGTTCCAGGACGCGTTGTCGCGCAGGACGCTGGCGATGATCTTCGAGAAGCCGTCCTTGCGCACCCGGGTGAGCTTCGAGGCCGGCATGACGCAGCTCGGCGGCCATGCCATCTGCCTCGGGCCCTCCGACATCTCGATGGGCAGGCGCGAGAGCGTCGCCGACATCGCGCGCACCCTGTCGGGAATGGCGGACGGCATCATGGCGCGGACGTTTTCCCACCAGGCCATCGTCGATCTGGCGCAGCACGCGGCCATTCCGGTGATCAACGGCCTGTCCGATCGCTCGCATCCCTGCCAGGCGCTCGCCGATTTCCTGACGATTCGAGAAGCGCTCGGGCGCTGCGAAGGGATCCGGCTGGCCTACGTGGGCGACGGAAACAACGTCACGCACTCCCTGATGTACGCCGCGGCCAGGCTCGGCGCCAGCGTCAGCGTGGCCACGCCGCCCGGCTACGCGCCGGACCCGGACGTCGTGCGGCAGGCCCGGGAGGTCGCGGCGCGATTCGGCGCCACGCTCGCGGTCGGGCACAACGTGGACGAGGCCGTCGCCGGCGCCGACGTGATCTACACCGACACCTGGGCCAGCATGGGGCAGGAGGCGGAGCACGACGAGCGGGTGGTCGTGTTCCGGCCGTACCAGGTTGACGCCTCGGTCATGGCGCGCGCCGGAAAGGGCGCCCTCTTCATGCACTGCCTGCCGGCGCACCGGGGGGAGGAGGTGACCGACGACGTCTTCGAATCGAAGGCCTCGGTCGTCTTCCAGCAGGCCGCCAACCGCCTGCACGCCCAGAAGGCCGTCCTGGCCCTGCTCCTGGGCGGAGCGGGCAGATGACCGAGAGATCCCCGGTTCCGAGTGGCAGGCCAGACCGGGCCGCCGCGGCGTGGCTCATGGCTCGCGCGCGCGGGATCCTGCGTGTCCCTCTCACGCGCCATGCGGATAATAGGGTCACCCCGGAGCCCGCGCGAGCGAGCATGAGCCACGACGCGCTGCGGCCCGCCACCCGACGCTGGGGATAGCTCAGGGCAGATAAGACTTGACAGCACTTGCGTCTACCTGCCAAAATGACCGGCTTGCACCACAGGCTCGGGGTGCTTCCATTTGATCGCGAGGATGGATGGGAACGTACGTCTGTAAACAGGCCGAAGCGAATCGCAAGTGGATCGTGGTGGACGCGGACGGCCTGACGCTCGGCCGCCTATCCACGTTCGTGGCCCGGATCCTGATGGGAAAGCACCGCCCCACGTACACCCCCTTCGCCGACACCGGCGATTTCGTGGTGGTGATCAACGCGGGCAAGGTGCGCCTGACGGGGCGCAAGGCGGAGAAGAAGTATTACCGCTGGCACACCGGTTACCCGGGAGGCCTCAAAGAGGTCCCCGCGGGCAAGATGCTCAAGGCGCGCCCGGCGCGCGTGATCGAGTGGTCGGTCAAGGGGATGTTGCCGAAGGGGAGCCTCGGCCGCAAGCTGGGCACGAAGCTGAAGGTCTACCCCGGGTCCCGGCATCCGCACCAGGCCCAGAAACCCGAGACGCTTGCTGTTCCGGCCTGAGGCCGGACCGGAGGTTCGAGGCATGTCGGCTGTGCAGTTTTACGCGACGGGGCGTCGCAAGACCGCGACGGCGCGCGTGTACCTTCGTCCCGGAGCGGGGAACCTGGTGGTCAACCGCCGCCCCATCGACGCTTACTTCCACACCGATGCGCTCAAGCGCGTGGTGGGCGAGCCACTGGCTCTGACCGAGACCGCGGAGAAGTTCGACGTCCTGGTCAACGTGGCGGGAGGCGGGGAGGCGGGGCAGGCGGGCGCCATCAGGCATGGCATCGCGCGGGCCCTGGTGCAGTTCGAGCCGGCGCTCCGGGGTCGCCTGAAGGAAGCGGGCTTCCTGACGCGCGACTCGCGCGTGAAGGAGAGGAAGAAGTACGGGCAGCGCGGCGCGCGGGCCCGCTTCCAGTACTCGAAGCGGTAGGGAACCGACGACGGTGCGCGGGCACCATCCGAAGCGAAGCGGCGCGCGCGGCGCGGCCGGGAGAGGAGGGATGATTTGACGGCGGTCACCATGAAGGAGCTTCTGGAGGCGGGTGTCCACTTCGGGCACCAGACCAAGCGATGGAACCCGAAGATGCGCGAGTTCATCTTCGGCCAGAGAAACGGCATTTACATCATCAATCTCCAGAAGACCCTCATCAAGTTCCGCGAGGCCATCGCTTTTGTCCAGCAGGTGTCCGTGCAGGGGGGGGCCCTCCTGTTCGTCGGCACCAAGCGCCAGGCGCAGGAAGCGGTCGCCGAGGAGGCGACCCGCGTCGGCATGCCGTTCGTCAACCAGCGCTGGCTGGGCGGCACCCTCACCAACTACCGCACGATCAAGAAGCGCATCGAGCGGCTGCGCTGGCTCGAGACCTTCCTGCAAAACCCCGTGGAAGGGCGCTACACCAAGAAAGAGCTCCTGCAGCTCGAAAAGGAGCGCGTGAAGCTGGCCAAGGTCCTGACCGGGATCAAGACGCTCGATCGCCTCCCCGATGCGCTGTTCGTCATCGATCCCAAGAAGGAGCGCATCGCGGTCCTGGAGGCCAGGAAGCTCGACATTCCCGTGGTCGCCGTGGTGGACACCAACTGCGATCCGGAGGACATCGACTACCCGATTCCCGGCAACGACGACGCGATCCGCGCCATCAAGCTGTTCGCGTCCCGGATCGCCGACGCCATCCTCGAGGGGCGCAGCGTCTACGAGAAGCAGGCGGGGGAACAGGAATCCGAGGAAGCCGCGCTGGCCGCCGCCGGGGGAGGCGGCGTCATGGTCGCGGGGATGCCGGCGCTCGGCGAGGATGCGGCCGGAGCGCGGCACGCGCGCCGGGGAGGGGCCGGGGACAGCCGCCGTCCCGCGCCGCGCCGCCGGCCGGCCGCGACCCGCAGGGCGCAGCCGGCCGCGGAAGCCGCGGTTCCCGAGGGTGCCGAACCGGAAGCCGAGACGGTGAAGGTCGAAGGGGGGGCGGAGCGCAAGGCCGCCGCTCCTGGCGGCCGCGCCGTCACGGAGTAGGCCGGACCTAAGCCCCCCCTCAGCAGCACGCCCGCCCAGCCGCAACGAAATCGAGGAGGAGTGGATGGAGATCACCGCGTCGATGGTCAAGGAGCTCCGCGACAGGAGCGGTGCGCCCATGATGGACTGCAAGTCCGCCCTGGTCGAGGCCGCCGGAGACCTGGATCGCGCCCACAAGATCCTCAGGCAGAAGGGGCAGGCGACCGCCGCCAGGCGTTCGGCCAAGGCGACGAGCGAAGGCGCCGTCGGAGCGTACATCCACGCCGGGGGGCGAATCGGGGTCCTCATCGAGGTCAACTGCGAGACCGATTTCGTCGCCCGCACGGCCGATTTCCAGACTCTTGCCAGGGACCTGGCCATGCACATCGCGGCCTGTGAGCCCCGGGCGGTGGACCGCGATGAGGTGACCGAAAGCGTGCTGGTCGAGGAGCGGGAGATCTACCGCCAGCAGGCCGCGGCCACCGGGAAGCCTCCCGCCGTCATCGAGAAGATCGTCGCCGGACGCATGGAGAAGTTCTATCAGGAGTTCTGTCTCCTCGAGCAGCCGTTCGTGCGCGATCCCAACCTGACGGTGCGCGACGTCATCCATGCGGTCATCGCCAAGACCGGCGAGAACATCCGGGTCAGGCGGTTCGCGCGCTTCGTGCTGGGTCAGGACGGCGCGCCGAAGGGAACGGGTCACACGTCGCGCTAGAGTTTCGAACACCGGCGGGGGCATCACCGGGCGCGGTCCGGCCCCCTGCCCTGGAAGGCTCCCAGAATGGCCAAGCAGCCGAGATTTCACCGGGTCCTTCTCAAGCTGTCCGGCGAAGCCCTCATGGGCTCGAAGCCGTTCGGCTTCGAGTTCGACGTGGTGCGCGCCATTGCCGAGCAGGTGCGCGACGTGCACGGCCTGGGCGTGCAGGTCGCCATGGTGATCGGCGGCGGCAACATCTACCGCGGCCTGGCGGGGGCCGGCAACGGCATCGACCGGGTCACCGGCGATCACATGGGCATGCTGGCGACCGTGATCAACTCCCTGGCGGTGCAGGATGCCCTCGAGAAGCTCGACGTCCACACCCGCGTGCTGTCGGCCATCGAGATCCGCGAGGTGGCCGAGCTGTACATCCGCCGCCGGGCCATGCGTCACCTCGAGAAGGGCCGCGTGGTCATCATCGCCGCCGGCACCGGGAACCCGTTCTTCACCACCGACTCGGCCGCGGCCCTGCGCGCCATGGAGGTCAAGGCGGAGGTCATCCTCAAGGCCACCCAGGTGGACGGCATCTACTCGGCCGATCCCAGGAAGGACCCGAAAGCGGAGAAGATCGACGCGATCACCTATCTCGAGGTCCTGGAAAAGGGCCTGAAGGTCATGGACGCGACGGCCATTTCCCTGTGTATGGACAACCATCTGCCGATCATCGTCTTCAACCTCGGGGTGCGCGGCAACATCATGCGCGCCGTCCTGGGGGAGAAGATTGGTTCGATCGTGAAGGAGTGAGCCATGATGGTCAACGAGATCAGCCAGCGGGCGCAGAACAAGATGAACGAGACCGTCGAGCACACGCGGAAGGAGCTGACGGCGATCCGGACCGGGCGGGCCTCGCTCTCCATCCTGGACGGCATCACGGTCGACTACTACGGCACGCCGACGCCGCTCAACCAGGTCGCCACGCTGACGGTCCCCGACCCCACGCTGATCGCGGCCCAGCCGTGGGACGTCTCGCTGATCCCCAAGATCGAGAAGGCGATCCGCGTCTCCGACCTGGGGCTCAATCCGGCGAACGACGGCAAGGTCGTGCGCATTCCCATTCCGTCCCTCACGGAGGAGCGGCGCCGGCAGCTGGCCCGGAAGGTGCATGAGATAGCGGAGCACGGGCGCACCGCGATCCGCCTGGAGCGGCGGGACGCCAACGAAGCGCTCAAGAAGCTCCTGAAGGAGAAGAAGATCTCCGAGGACGACGAGAAGCGCGGTCTCGACCTGGTGCAGAAACAGACCGACCTGCACATCCAGCAGATCGACGAGCTGTCGAAGCACAAGGAAGACGAGATCCTGAAGATCTGACCGCCCCTGCGGTGGCCCAGCCTTCCCGGCCGTCCCCGATCCCATGACTGTCGCCGCCATCCTCGTCGCCGCGGGCCGGGGCGTCCGCATGGGGGCCTGCCGGCCCAAGGCGTTTCTGCGCCTGGGCGGGAGGACGATCCTGGAGCGGGCTCTCGGCGCCTTCACCTCCCACCCGGGGATCGGCCGGATCGTGGTCGCGGTTGCCGACCCGACGGACGCCTCTGACCTCCTCGGTCCCGGCGCCGCGCGGGCCCTCCTCGTGCGCGGCGGGGAGGAGCGCCAGGACTCGGTGCGGCTGGCGCTCGAGGCGATCGGGCCCGCGGAGGCCGACGTCATCCTGGTGCACGACGCGGCGCGTCCCCTGGTATCGCGTGCCCTCATCGACTCCGTCATCGCCGCGGCGGCGGAGCACGGCGCCGCGGTGCCGGTGGTCCCGGCCGCCGACACGGTCAAGCGGCTGGGGACGGACGGGAGCATCGAGGCCACCTTGCCGCGCGAGACGCTGCGCCTGGCGCAGACGCCGCAGGGCTTCCGCTCCGCCGTCCTGCGGGAGGCCCACGCCCGCGCGGCGCGCGACGGGTTCACCGGGACCGACGACGCCGCTCTGGTCGAGCGATCGGGGGGGCGGGTGGCGGTTGTGCCGGGATCGGAGGGCAACATCAAGATCACGACACCCGGGGATCTCGTCCTGGCGGAGGCGCTGCTCTCCGGCCGGCCGGGAGGCGAGGCGCATGGCTGATCGCAGGAATCCGCGGACCAGGGCGACCCGGGCTCATGCGTCACGGCCCGCGGGACCTCGATCGCCTGCCGCGCGGTTGCCCCGCCTGCGGATCGGCTGCGGCGCGGACGCGCACGCCCTCCGCCCGGGGCGCCGGCTGGTGCTGGGCGGGGTCGAGATCCCGCACACCCGAGGCCTGGCGGGCCATTCCGATGCCGACGTCCTGTCCCACGCCGTGTGCGACGCGCTGCTCGGGGCGCTCGGCCTGCCCGACATGGGGGTGCGCTTCCCCGCCTCCGACCCGGGCCTCAGGGGACGCTCGAGCCTCTTCTTCCTCCAGGACGTCATGAAGGAGGCCCGCGCGCGCGGTTTCGAGATCGTCAACGCCGACGCCGTCGTGCTGGCGGAGGCTCCGCGCCTGGAGCGGCACCTCGAGACGATGCGCGCCTCCCTGGCCGCCGCCCTCGGAGTCCTGCCTTCCTGCGTCGGGCTGAAGGCGAAGCGGCTCGAAGGCCTGGGCGCCGTCGGCCGCCAGGAAGGAATCATGGCCCAGGCGGTGGTGCTGCTCTCGGGCAGGGTCGCATGACCCATCCGCGCGTGCGCTTCGCGCCCTCGCCGACCGGGGAGCTGCACGTCGGCAACGCCCGGACCGCCCTGTTCAACTGGCTGTTCGCACGCCGGCACGGCGGCGTCTTCATCCTGCGCATCGAGGACACCGACGCGTCCCGTTCCTCGACCGCGCACGAGGTGCGGCTGATGGACGGCCTGCGCTGGCTCGGGCTCGGCTGGGACGAGGGGGTCGGCGAGGGCGGGGAGGACGGGCCGTACCGCCAGTCGGAGAGGCTGGCGCTGTACGGCGACAGGGCGGAGGACCTGATCCGGCGCGGCCTTGCGTACCCCTGCTTCTGCTCCCTGCACGAGCTGGAGGAGGAGCGCGCCGCCCAGCGCGAGGCCGGGAAGGCGTCGCTTTACCCCGGCCGCTGCCGGCGCATCCCGAAGGACGAGGCGGCGCGGCGCCGCGCCGTCGAGCCGGCCGCCGTGCGCTTCGACGTGGGGGCGGCCGCGGCGGGGGATGCGTCGATCGGCTTCGAAGACCTGGTGCACGGCGAGGTCCGCTTCCCGGTGTCGCAGATCGGGGACTTCGTGATCCTGCGGCGCGACGGCTGGCCGTCGTACAACTTCGCGGTCGTCGTGGACGATCTGCAGATGCGCGTGACCCACGTGATCCGGGGGGACGATCACCTGTCGAACACGCCGCGCCAGCTCCTCGTCGGCCGAGGGCTCCTGGCGACTGCGCCGCCGCGCTTCGCCCACCTGCCACTCATCGCCGGCCCCGGCGGCGCGCCGTTGAGCAAGCGGGAAGGGGCGGCCTCCCTGGCCTGGTTTCGCGAGCAGGGCTATCCGCCGGAGGCGCTGATGAACTATCTCGCGCTTCTGGGATGGTCGCCGCCGGGCGGCCAGGATCTGCTGACCGGGGAGGAGCTGATCGCGCAGTTCGGCTTCGACCGCGTGTCGCGCGCGCCGGCGATCTTCGACCGCCCGAAGCTCGACGCCCTCGCGGCGCGCCACATGGCGCGCCTGCCGGCGGATAGGCTCGTCGAACTGGCGTCCGGGCAGCTGCGCAAGGCCGGGATCCTGGGATCGGACCTGCCGCCGGGGGCACCGGAGTGGATCGGCCGCCTGGCCTTGCTGTATGCGGACCGGCTGCCGAGAATGAGCGACCTGCCGAAGGAGGCCCACGCCCTGTTCGACTTCACGCCCGAGAAGAGCCTGGCCGATCCGGAAGTGCGCCGGGCGCTCGACGACTCGAGGTCGCGCGGCGTGATCGAGGCGCTGTCCAGGCGCCTCGGGCGGGAGCCGCTCACGGCCCCGCGCTTCCAGGCGCTGGCCGACGAGGTCCGCCGCGAGACCGGGGCGAAGGGCAAGGACCTCTACCATCCCATCCGCATCGCGCTGACCGGTGCCGCCTCCGGCCCCGAGATGGTGAAGATGCTGCCGGTGATCGAGGAGGGCAGCCGCCTGCCGCTGCCCAGGAGCATCGCGTCCTGCGGCGAGCGTGCCCGCGCCCTGCTCGCCGCAACGCGGGGATCGACCGCTTGAGCGACCGGTTGTTCGGCATCCACCCGGTTCTCGCGGCGCTGCAGTCGGGCCGGCGCCGGGTGACCCGGGTCGTCATCGCGGAGTCCCGGCGCGATGCCCGCGTCCGGCAGATTGTGGAGGCGGGCCGCATGGCCGGAGTCCCGGTGCACTTCCAGCCGGAACGCGCCGTGGACCGGCTGGCGGGAGGGGAAGCGCACCAGGGCGTGATCGCCATCATGGCAGGGGCGGCCTACGCCGATCCGGAGGAACTCCTGATGTCCGCGGGTCCGCTGGCGCTCTTCGTGGTGCTGGACGGCGTCGAGGACCCCCGAAACCTGGGATCCGTGATACGGACGGCGGCCGCCGCCGGGGCCGACGGCGTCTTTATCCCGGAGCGGGGGGCGGCGGGGCTCACGGCGATCGCCGTCAAGGCCTCCTCGGGGATGGCCGAGCGACTGCCTGTGGCCCGGGTGACGAACATCGTTTCCCTGCTCAAGTCCTTGAAGGGCAGAAATATCTGGGTCGCGGGCCTCGACCCTGCGGGGGCGACACCCTGGACCTCGTTCGACCTGACCGGACCTCTGGCCCTGGTGTTCGGAGGGGAGGGGCGCGGGCTCAGGCGGCTCGCCAGGGAGACTTGCGATGTGGTTCTCTCGGTGCCCCTGGCCGGAGGGGTCGAGTCTCTGAACCTGGCGGTGGCGGCCGGCGTCGTCCTGTTCGAGGCGGTGCGCCAGCGGCGGGGAACGGCCGGGGGTCCGGTCGGCGTGAGCGGCCGGCCGGAGGCCTGAGAGAATTTTTTTGGCGAGTATCTTGCGGCCCATGTAAATGCATGCTAGCATTCACCGTTTGACAAGCTGGCGTAGCTCAGCGGGTAGAGCAGCTGATTTGTAATCAGCCGGTCGGGGGTTCAAATCCCTTCGCCAGCTCCAGCCCGCAGGAGCGGGCGTTTGTGTTTCTACGTCGCCGTTGGGGGGCGCGGTTCTTGTCGCAGGCGGCGGCGCTTCCGTGGGGAGATTCCCGAGCGGTCAAAGGGAGCAGACTGTAAATCTGCCGCCGTAGTGCTTCGGAGGTTCGAATCCTCCTCTCCCCACCATCATCAGGGTGCGGTGCGCGGAGACCGGGCGGCAAGCGAGGGCATGGACGGGGGACGGCGGCTGCGGCGAGGCGCCAGTGGCGCATTGGTTCTTCACCCCAGCCGATCGCAGGGAACGCGGGAGTAGCTCAGGGGTAGAGCATCAGCCTTCCAAGCTGAGGGTCGCGGGTTCAAATCCCGTCTCCCGCTTTAGAAAGTGCCCCTGTAGCTCAGTTGGCAGAGCGCGAGCCTTCCAAGCTCGGGGTCGCGGGTTCGAATCCCGTTTCCCGCTCCAGTTTCTCCTCATGGATAATGGTGGATGGCAAGGCAGGGAAGCAGATACATTATCCATACGCCCAGGTAGC
>JACOUZ010000121.1 GCA_016177515.1 Acidobacteriota bacterium | reverse complement strand
GTGCTTGTGCCAGGGTCGGTCCAGGCCTACGGTGGCGTCGATCCGAGCGAGCTGCCTCTCCGTGAGGATCGGCAGCTCCGGCCGCAGGGCGCGTACGCCACGTCCAAGGCCGCCCAGGAGCACGCGTCCCTGGCGTTCGGGGACTTGTCCGGCCTGCACGTCGTCATCGCCCGCGCGTTCAACCACACCGGCCCGGGACAGCCGCCGGCGTTCGTCGTGCCGTCGCTCGCTGCCCAGATCCTCGCCGGCGGGCCCGTCCGGGTCGGGAACCTGGACGTCGCTCGTGATTTCACCGACGTGCGTGACGTCGTCCGCGCCTACCGGCTGCTGGTTCTCCGAGGCGCGCCGGGCGCGGTCTACAACGTCTGCAGCGGCCAGGCGGTCAGCGTGAGAACGCTCGTCTCGATGCTCGAGGAGATCACGGGCACCGTGGCAAACCCGGTCGTCGACCCGGCGCGGGTGCGGGCCGACGAGCCGCTCGAGATCCGGGGCAGCCACGAACGGCTGACCGCAGCCACGGGCTGGCACCCGTCTATCAACCTCCGCGAGACCCTCGCCGATGTGGTGCGGACGCTGCGAGGCGGGGACACGCCGCTGCCATGCAGGGATGTCCCGGAATGACGTCGCCCACATCGCCTCCATCGTCGATCGGGTCCTGGAGGATGCCAGGTGATCAGCGAGTGTGCCAGGGCATGAAGCTCTCCGTCATCATCGCCACCTACGCGCGCCCGGACGGCCTGCGCGAGGCAGTCCAGTCGCTCGACCGTCAGACGCGGCTGCCCGATGAAATCATCATCGTGGCCTGGAAGGGAGATACGCCTACCCTGACGGCGCTTGCGGACCTGGCGCGCCGTGATCCGGCGGGACCGATCCTGCCGGAGCTGAGGGTTGTCCTGACGGAAAAACGCGGCGTCACCGCCGAAGAGAACGCCGGCATGCGGGAAGCGCGCGGCGACGTCCTGTGCTTCATGGATGACGACGCGCGCGCGCGGCCCGACTGGCTCCTGCGGCTCGAGGCGCACTACCGCGACCCTGGCGTGGGCGCCGCGGGCGGTCGCGACGTGATCTGGCTTCAGGGCCGCGTCTTCGAGCGTGAGGCGCGCACCGTCGGGCGGGTCCATTTCCTGGGCCGGCTTTCGGCGAACCATCATGAGAGAGTCCGCAGTCTCCAGGAGGTCGATTTTCTGAAGGGGTGCAACATGAGCTTTCGCCGCGAGGCGCTGGCGCCGATCGACGAGCGTCTCGTCGGAGTCATCCCGTATGGCTTCGAGATCGATCTCGGATTGTGCGCCAGGAGGAAGGGGTGGCGGATTCTCTACGATCCCGACATCCAGGTTGATCACTACCCCACCACGAACTACAGCGCAGACTCGCAGGAAATGGCCTTCATCGTCAATCACAACCAGACCTACGTTCTTCTCAAGCATCTCGCGTGGCCGCGCAAGCTGGCGTTCCTGGCGTACACCTTCGGGGTGGGAGACAAGAACACCGTCGGCCTGGCGCGCGTGCCCAACCTGGCGTTGCGTCGTCATTGGCCGGCCGCGGCGCTCAAGGCGCAGTTCGCCGGGAAGCTCGCCGGGATCAGGACCTACCTGCACGGGGCGGGCCGCCGGGAGCAGACATGAACACGCTCCGGCTCGCCCGCGCGCCTTGGGCGATCGCGACGGTGCGCGCCCGGCTGGTGCCGGCGGGAATCGTGTGCGGCGCGATCGTCCTGGCGCTCACGATGGCCTACGGGCCTATCGGCTGGGGCATCGAGCGCGTCACGGTGCTTGCCCTGGCCGCGCCCGTTTTCATCGCGGCCCTGAGCTGGCGCCGCGGAATCTACATCGCTCTCGCGTATGTGATCGTCGAGGGTGCTGTGGCGAACATCCTCTATCCTTCGGTGGCCGGTCTGTTTATCAAGGATGCCCTCGTCATGTGCGCCTACGCGGGGTTCGCCGGCTCTCTCCTGAAGCGCAACGAGGCCTGGTTGGTTCTGGCTTCAGTCGTGAGGCCGTTCCTGTTCCTCGTCGCGATCGTCGTTCTGGGAGGGTTGAATCCGAATGGCGTCCCCATTCTTGTGACGCTCATCGGCGTGCGGACCCTGCTTCTGTACGTGCCGCTGTATGCCCTCGGGTTCCACTACGCTCGCGATGCCGACGCTATCGGGCGCCTGGTGCGGTTCGTCCTGATCACGTCCCTCCCGATCGTCCTCTTTGGGATCTACCAGTACGTCGCGGGGCCGGAGGCGCTCGCCGCCCTGGGGGAAGGCTTCGAGCGCACGGTCTGGATGGTCGGGACCGAAGCCACCGAGGATATGATCTACCGTCCGGCCTCGACGTTCGCCTTTGTGGGGTTCTTCGGCGCTTACCTCTGCTTCATCACCCTCCTTTCGTTCACAGAGATTCACTCCAAGGCGCGAGCGATGGGAAAAGGACCGGTTACGCTCATCTTCTGGTGCTCGATGGTGGCCGTCGTCCTGCAGTCGCAACGGACCACGTGGGTATTCCTGCCGATTGCGGTGGTCCTGATCTACGTTTTGAACGGAACGGTGAAGACCACTCTGAGAGCCGCGCCTGTGTGGGTGGCGGGAGTGGCGCTGGCGGTGATCATCGGGGCGCCGGTTCTCCAGAACCGCCTGCCGGTTTTGATTGAAGGGGGAGTCTTCGCCGATCGTATACAAGCGACCTCGGCCGGTTTCGCCTCGACGATGTTGACCTCAAAGGCGCTGATCGGCCATGGCACCGGCATGGCCCTGGGCGCGGCTCGTCATGTGACGGGGCAGACCCCCGGGGCCTTCGAGAGCGGCTGGTACGGCCCCTTCTACATGTTCGGGATCTGGGGGGTCCTGGTCTACGCCTGGCTGTACGCCGCCGTCCTGCACGCGGCCTGGAGAGGCTTGCGCGCCTTGCCTGGCGACAGGCGCTGGTTGCCGAGCGCCATCTTCACATACCTCCTCCTGACGGCCGCGGTGAGCGGTCCGATCAACTACCCACCCACAAACATCTACTTCTGGCTGTTCGCCGGCGCTCTGGCGGGCGGCTCCACGGCGGCTCCCGCCCGGACGCCCCAATGAAGATCCTCCTCTACTCCTGGCCCTTCTACCCCAGGATCGGCGGCCTCGAGCGCCTGACGGAAGTCACGGCGAACTGCCTGCTGGGGGAAGGGCACGAAGTCACGGTGGTCACAGCCACCCTTGACCAGGATCACTCCTCGCCCGCGTTCCCGTTTCCTGTCGAGAGGCGTCCCGGCCTGCGACGCCTGGCGCGCCTGGTGCGGTGGTCGGACGTGATTCAACTCAACACCTTCCACGCGAAGATCGTGGCACTCGCAGGGCTCTCGAGAAGGCCGATGGTGTGGCAGCACATCGACTACGACACCATTTCCCCGCGTGGTATCTGCTTCCGGACCGGCCGGGCCTGCGCAGGCAATTTCCGGGAATGCTACCGGTGCCTGCGCCAGGATCATTCGATGACGGCGGCAGCCCGGGCCCTGGCCAGCCTGATCCTGAAGCGCACGTGCGCCTCTGCGATGGCGGCGAACGCCATTTCGACGGACTATGCCATGGAAAGGATGCGCCTGCCCCGCGCGGTCCGCCTCCCGTGGGGCATCGACCTTTCCCGCTTCGTGCCGCGGGAGAAGCCGCCGCTGCCTCCGCTACGCGTCTTCTTCCACGGCCGGCACATCCCGGCCAAGGGATGCGACGTCCTCGTCCGTGCCGCGCGCGACTGCCGCGACCGCGGCGTCCCCCTGGTTGTGCGCATCGCGGGGGACGGTCCGCACCGGGCCGCCTCGGAAGCCCTGGCAGGGGACCTCGGGCTTGCCGGAGAGATCGCGTTTCTGGGGTTCCTGCCTGAGGAGAGGCTGCTCTCCGAGCTGCAGGCGGCGCACGTGCAGGTCGTCCCGACCATCCAGGACGAGATCGGGCAGCTCTCGGCGGTCGAGGCCATGTGCTGCGGGTGCGCGGTCGTTGCTTCCGCCATCGGCGCCATGCCCGAATACCTCGGCGGTGCGGGGCTCCTCTTTCCCGCGGGCAATCCCGGGGAGTTGGCCGACCGGCTGGCCCGGTTGGCGGCCGATCCTGCTCTGCTGGCCACGTCGTCGGAAAAGGGGATGATCCTCGCCGGCGCCGAGTACGACTGCCGGGTGATGGGCAGGCGCTACATCGAGCTGTACGAGAAGGTGCGCGGTGTGGGCAGACAGAACGCCCTGCGCGCCTGAGAGGGGTAGGACATCGACATGCTGGGACCGGACCTGATCCAGGATGTCGCCTGCGCCGTCTGTGGTGCGGACGACACCCGCAGCGTGCTCTTTCACGACGAGCTCAGCCTGCGGTCGCGGTCACGGACCCGCTGGAGAATCGTGCGCTGCCGGAATTGCGGCCTGGTGTATGTGAACCCGCAGACGCGCCAGGATCCGGAAGCCGGGTACACCGATGATGAGTACGGCTTCGCGCGCTCGCACCTGGCGGATCTCGTGACCGACGGCCGGCCGCACGCGCTGCGGGTGCTCGACGATCTGGGACGCGAGCCGCCCGGCAGGATCCTCGACGTGGGCTGTGCCACGGGAGAGTTCCTTCTCGAGGCGCGCCGGCGGGGATGGGACACAGTCGGGGTGGAGATGTCGCCGTATGCGGCGGCCGTGGCCCGTCGGCGTGGGCTCGAGGTGCGCGTCGGCTCCCTCTCCGACGCCCGGCTCCCACCGGGTTCGTTCGACGCCGTCACGCTACTGGACGTGATCGAACACTTGAGGGACCCGAAGGGGGAGTTGCGCCAAATCCATGGACTGATGAGGCCCGGCGGCCGCCTGATCGTGGAGACCCCGAACTGGAGGAGCATCTACCGCGTGCTGCTGCGCGGCCGCTGGGCCGCGCTCCAGCCCCGGTTTCACCTTCTCTACTTCGACGCTCGGACGCTCGGGCGCCTGCTGCAGTCGAGCGGATTCGAAGTCGGAAGCGTGCGCACGGAGATCGTCTCACTGGCCAGCGCGGAGGCCTGGCGGCGCGGTCTCGGATGGCCCTGGGTAAAGGGGGTGGCCCGCGATCTTGTGGTGCACTGGCGCCTCGGGCGGCCACCGGGATGGATCGACGAGATCCTCCTGCGAGTCGGGCCAGCCGCGCGGGTGGAGAAGGGTCGCGGGAGTTTCAAGCGGATGTCGATGGGCGCGGAGGAGGACGCTGTCGACAAGCGCGGTCGCGAAGGGACCGGTGCCGGGGTCCTGTTGCGCGCCGTCAACTGGCCGACCGATCGTTTGTTCGCGCGCCTGGGCAGGGGAGAGCAGTTGCGCGTGACGGCCCTGGTTCGCTGAGCCGGCCCGGACGGAGGCTGCGAATGAAGATTGCGATCGTGACCCCGTCGGTGCACCGGCGCGGGGGAACGGAGAAATGCCTCGCCTGGCTGACCGAGGATCTGTCGCGCGCGTGCGATGTCACGCTGTACGTGGGCGACCTGGCGGACACCGACGTCTCCCGCGTCCGCGTGCGGCGCCTGCCAATGATCGGGCATCCCAGACTGCTGCGCTACGCCACCTTCCTGGCGTCGAACACTCTGGTCTTTCTGTGGCGCCGTTTGCGCGGACGCCCCGCCTTCGACGCCGTCATCACGACCGGAGGCGACTGCTTCTGGTGCGACTTCGTGTATGCCCATTTCTGCTGCGCCGCCTGGTCCGAAATGCTGCTGCGCCGTGAGGCCGCGCTGCCGGCCCGGAGCCTGCGCCAGCGACTGCGGAACCTGCACTACCGGGTCTTCCTCGCCGTGGCTGCGGCTGTCGAGCGGACCATCTACCGCCGTCCGGCCCTGCGCGCCGCCATCGCCGTCTCCGGCGGTACGAAGGACGATCTCATCCGTTTCTACGGCCTGGCCCCGGAAGGCGTCGCGGTGGTCCCGAACGCCGTCGACGACCGCGTCCGGCTTGGGCCGGAAGACCGCCGCAGATGCCGGAAGGAGATCCGCGCCCGTCACCGGATCCACAAGGAGTCGGTGGTCCTCCTCTTTGTCGGGGCGGGAGACTGGAAGCGCAAGGGGCTTCTAGTCCTCCTGGAGGCACTGGCCAAGTTGACGGAGCTGGATCTGCATCTCGTCGTTGTGGGAAGGGAGGACGTGCCCTACTACGAGAAAGAGGCACTGCGGCTCGGGGTCGGCGACCGCGTGGTGTTCGCCGGCTTCAGAAAGGACATCGAGCGCTATTACGCGTCCGCCGACATCTTCGTCTACCCTTCGGCCTACGAGGCGTTCTCCCTGGTCAGCCTCGAGGCGGCAGGGACCGGCCTGCCGCTCCTGGTCTCCCGCGTCAACGGCACGGAGGACCTCGTGCGTCCCGGCGTCAATGGCCTGTTCATCGAGCAGGAGCCCTCAGACATCGCCGCCAAGATTCGCCTCCTGGCGGGCGATCCTG
>JACOUZ010000111.1 GCA_016177515.1 Acidobacteriota bacterium | reverse complement strand
CCCGTGGACATGTTCATCCACGACACCTATTTCATCGTGGCCCACCTGCACTACGTCCTGTTCGGCGGCAGCCTGTTCGGCGTGTTTGCGGCCCTCAACTACTGGTACCCGAAGATGTTCGGCAGGATGATGAGCCAGCCGGTCAACGTCATCCACTCCATCCTGTCGTTCATCTTCTTCAACCTGACGTTCTTCCCGATGCACATCCTGGGGATGGGCGGGCACATGCGGCGCATCTACGACCCGACCCTGTACGAGTTCCTCAAGCCGTTGCAGCCGATGAACCGGTTCATCAGCGTCAACGCCTTCCTGCTCGGGGCGGTGCAGATCCTGTTCGCGGCCAACTTCGTTTACGGCCTGTTCTGGGGCCGGAAGGCCGAGCGGAACCCCTGGCATGCCACATCGCTGGAATGGTCGGCCGCCTCGCCGCCGCCGCACGGCAACTGGGGCGAGAAGATTCCGACGGTCTACCGCGGGCCCTTCGAATACAGCCCTCCGGGGATCACCGAGGACTACCTGCCGCAGGATCGCACCGCAACCGGGGCGCCGGCGCCGGGCAGGCCCGCCATGACGCCGGCGCGGACGTAGTCCGCGCCGGGACGGCGCATGATGCCGCTGGCCGAAACCAAATCGCCGGCTCCCTTCGACGCCTGGAGGCACCGCTACGCGGTGGCCTGCGCGGTCGCGACCGGCCTGCTCCTTCTGGCCGGCGGGCTGGTGACGAGCACCGGATCGGGGCTCGCCGTTCCGGACTGGCCGCTGTCGTTCGGCCGGGTCTTTCCGCCGATGGTGGGCGGGGTCCTGTTCGAGCACGGCCACCGCCTGGTCGCCGCCTCGGTCGGCGTCCTCACCCTCGTCCTGGCATTCTGGTTCGCCAGGCGCGAGGCGCGCGCCTGGGTGCGGCGCCTGGCGTACGTCGCGGTCGGGGCGATTCTCGTGCAGGGGCTCCTCGGCGGCCTGACCGTCCTGCTGCGGCTGCCGCCGGCCGTCTCCGTCCTGCATGCCTGCCTGGCCCAGGGGTTCTTCTGCGTCGTCGTGATCCTCGCCCTCGCCACGTCGAAGGGGTTCGTGGCGCGCCGCCCGGAGGCGCTCCAGGACGATGGCGTGCCGCGCCTGTGGGCCCTCGCCGCTATCGCGACCGTGCTGGTCCATGCGCAGTTGATCCTGGGCGCCGTCATGCGGCACACGGGGGCGGGACTGGCGATCCCCGACTTCCCCCTGGCGTTCGGCCGGCTCGTGCCCCCCATGGCGTCCTCCGAGATCGCGATCCACTTCGCCCATCGCGCCGGGGCGCTGGTCGTGGCCGCGGCGGTCCTCTTCCCGGCGGTCCGCATCCTGCGACGGCATCCCGGTCGGAACGAACTCGCCGCCCCGGCCCGCCTCCTGATCTTCCTGGTGGCCGTGCAGATCCTTCTGGGCGGAGCCACCGTCCTGACCCGGCTTGCGGTCGTGCCGGCGACCGCCCACGTCGTCGTCGGCGCCCTGCTCCAGGCGGCCTGCCTGGTGGTGACGGTGCGGGCGGCCCGGGCCCGCGGCGGATTTCTTCCCGCCGCGCCACCGGGGATCACCTGCCGCGAAGGGCTGGCTCCGGCCGCGCCGGTCCGGACGGCCGGGAGCGCCGCATGAGCGTCCTGAACGAGGCGGCCCGGCCGCTCGTCCGCCCGAGCGCCCGCGTGCGGCTGGGCGACTTTTTCGAGCTGACCAAGCCGCGCGTCACAACGCTCGTCCTCATCACCACCCTCGTCGGCTTCTATCTGGGATCGAGCCGGTCGCTCGACATCGTCCTGCTTCTGAACACCCTTCTGGGGACCGCACTGGTCGCCGCCGGCACCAGCGCCCTCAACCAGTACGTGGAGCGGGATCAGGACGGCCTCATGCACCGCACCCGCGGGAGGCCGCTCCCCGCCGGCCGCATGGAGCCGATGCACGCCCTGCTCTTCGCTCTCGGCATTTCGGCCGCCGGTCTGCTGCACCTGGCGCTGACCGTCAATCTGCTCACCGCCGGCCTGGCCGCGCTCACGCTGTCGAGCTATGTCCTGGTGTACACGCCGCTCAAGCGCGTGTCGTCCCTGTGCACGCTGGTCGGCGCGATACCCGGGGCGCTGCCGCCGCTCGGCGGCTGGACCGCGGCGCAGGGGGAGATCGCCGCAGGGGGCATCGTCCTGTTCGCCATCCTGTTTGTCTGGCAGCTGCCGCACTCCCTGTCGATCGCCATTCTCTACCGCGACGACTATGCCCGGGGCGGCTTTCGCCTCCTGCCGGTGGTGGATCCGGCCGGCGGCAGCACGGGAAGACAGATCCTGGCGCACTGCCTGGTCCTCCTGCCTCTCAGTCTCATGCCGTCGATGGTCGATGTCTCCGGGGAGGTCTATTTTTACGGCGCCCTGGCCCTCGGGATCGTACTGACGGCCTGCGCGGTCCCGATCGTCCTGAACCCGACGGCGCGGGCCGCGCGGCGGCTCCTCCTCGCTTCCGTCATCTACCTCCCGGTCCTTCTCTGCCTGATGGCCCTCGACCGGACGGCGCCCCCGGGATAGAGGCTCCTGCGTGCCGCCCCATTCCATGACGAACGATCCGCCCGCCGGCCGCCAGCCCCCCGCGAGGCCGGGGACGGAGAACCACCGGCTCGGGACGCTCGTCTTCCTGATGGCGGGGACCATGCTGTTCGCCGGCCTGATCGGCGCCTACCTCGTGCTGCGTTACGCCGCGGGGGCCTGGCCCGGCCCGGGGTTGCCGCGGCTGCCCGTGGGCCTGGCCGGTTTCAACACCCTGGTGATCGCCCTGTCCAGCCTGGCATTGCGTCGGGGCGTTCGCGCACTGCGCGGCCTGGACGCGCGCGGCCTGAGGCGCGCCCTGTTCGCGGCCGCATGTCTCGGGGTGCTGTTCCTCGCCCTCCAGGTGGCGCAATGGTCGATGTTGTTCGGCTCGGGCCTGTCGTTCTCGGGGACGACCTACGGCACGACCTTCTACGTCCTGACGGGCGTCCACGCGGCGCATGCCGTCAGCGGAGTCGCCTGGCTCCTGGCCATCGCGCTCCGGCAGCGCGAGCTGTGGGTTCCGGACCGGCGGCAGCGGGCCATCGAAGTGTGCGCCCTGTACTGGCACTTCGTCGGCCTGGTCTGGCTCGGCCTCTACGTTGTGCTGTATCTTATATAGACGATGCGACGTCTCACCCGGTCTCCCGGCCGCCTGGCCGCCGCCCTCTTGGCCCTGTCCGGCGGCCTTCTCCTTTCGCCCGGGATCCTGGCGCAGTGCGCCATGTGCGGCGCTGCCGCCGCGTCCGGGAAGGTCGGCAGGGGACTCGCCTTCAGCATCTACTTCCTTCTGGGCACCCTCATCCTCGTCGTCTCGTGGTTCGTCGCCCTCGTCTACCGTGCCCAGCGGAACGCGGCCCGCGCCTCCGGGGAGGCGCCCCCGCCGGCGGGGGAGTAGGATCACACGCGATGGCCGGCCGGGCCCGACTCGGCTTCCGCATCTCCTGCTCGTGGTTGCAATCGTCCTGGCTCCGGCCTGCAGCGTCGATCGCTCCGGAGCCCCCGGCCCGGGAGCCGGGACTCCGGGTGGCCGCGATACTGTCCTGTCGACCGACAGCGAGCGCGCGGGCGAGGCGGTCTATCGCGCGGAGAATTGCGCCCGCTGCCACACCCTGTTCGATCGACCGCGTCCGTACGGTCCCCCGAACCTGCCGCCCGGGCCCGCGCTCAAGGACGCGGGCTCGCGGGTCGGGCCCGATCTCGGCCTGGAGGGACACCGGCACAGCGACGAATGGCATTTTGCTCATTTCTACGCTCCCGCCGCCGTCGTGCGCGGATCGCGCATGCCGCCGTCCCGGCATCTGTTCCGGGCATCCGGCGGGTTGCCGGTGCCGACGCGCGGGGCGGCCGAGCTGGTCGCGTACCTCCAGGCGCTCGGCCGGGGGCGGCGCGACGTCTGGGCCGAATGGAGGCGCCGCGATCCGGACGTGCCGCCCGCACCGGTCGCGGACCGGGGGCTTCTCGACCGGGGTCGGGAGCTGTATCGCCGGCACTGCGCCTCCTGTCACGGTGATCGCGGGGACGGCAGGGGGGAGGCGGCCGACTTCTTCGGCATCCGGCCGCGCGACCTCGCGGCCGGGCACCACCGCTTCAAGTCAACACCCCCGGGGCGGCCTCCCGCAGACACCGACCTGTTCCGGACCATCACCCTGGGCTCCGGCACCGGCGCCGCGATGCCGGCGTTCTACTGGCTGCCGCAGCGCGATCGCTGGGCCCTGGTCCTTGCCGTGAAGGAGCTCGCGCCCGCCCTGCGTGGCACCGGCCTTGGCGTCGGCCGGGACGGAGCCATCCCCCCGGCATCGGGGGGCGCCGGCGAGGCGGAAAGGGGAGACCACGCGGCGGGACGGCGGCTCTGGGATGTGCTGGGCTGCGCCTCCTGCCACGGCGCTGACGGGAAGGGGATGTCGCGCCGCGATGCCGGCGCCGCCTGGGCGGATGCCGCGGGGGCCGCCGTGCCGCGCTCATCCGACCTGACACACGCCTGCGCCCTGCGCGCCGGCGCCTCTCCCGAAGCGCTCGAGCGCTCGATCCTCCTGGGTGTGGGCGCCGCCATGCCCTCCTACGCCGACTCCCTGCCGGACGAGGCCTCGCTCCGCTCCCTCATCGCCTACATCCGCAGCCTGGACAAAGGATCTCGTCGCTAGGAATCGAAGGTCGACAGGAAGTCTGGACGTACTTGGCGGCGTACTCGAGATCGACGGTGACCGACCCGGTCGCCGGCACGGTGACCGGCTTCGTCTGCTTGCCGAGCTTCTCGTGCCAGGTCTCGAGCGTGTAACTGCCCGCCGGGACATCGGAGATCCTGTAGCCTCCGGAGGCGTCGGTCAGGGAGTAATAGGCGTGCTCCGCCACGACGATCCAGCCGCTCATCCAGCTGTGCACATCGCACTTGATCTGCACGACGTCCGGCTTCTCGAAGGAGGCCGGCATCACCTTCTTGAACTTTGGCTGGGCCTTGTTGAAGGGTGTGTTGTTCTTCGGGAAGGAATGGATGTTGTGGAGGATCCCGTCGCTGTTGATGATGTCGATTTCCTGGCCGGCCGGGACGATCTCCACGTGCGGAATGAACTTGCAGCCGTTCTGGTCGAGGGACGGCCTCTTGGCCGGGGACATCTTCCTGCCGTCCTTCGGATCGGCGACCTTCACGACCACATATTTCACGCCCTTGTCGGCGCCGACGATCAAGGACTCGTCCTCGTGATTCACCTTGCCGCAGACCGCCTGGTCCTTGGTGATCGAGATCTTCGCCGGGGCCGGCGCCTTCCCTGCGTATTTCACTTTTCCGACGATGTCCCCCGCGAGCGCCGGGCCGGAGGCCAGAAGCGCGAGGGCGGGGACCAGCAGGAATACGGGGGTCACTCGGGTTCTGCTCATGGTTTCATGCTCCTCCTGGAGTAGAGAATCGATTCTAACGCCTCGGCGGCCGGGGGCCCAGAGCTCCGGAAGCGCGGCCCATGCTATGACTCGGACACACTCCTACGGCTGCGCGGGCCCGCCCGCGCCCGAGCGCCTGAGGCCGAGCGTGAAGACATACGCGCCCAGCGCCTTCATCTGCCTCTGCGGATCGCCTCCGAGGACGTCCGGTGGCGCCGACCCCGCCGGGTCCTCCGGATCGTAGTAGGTCGGCATCTTGGTGCCGGGCATCAGCTTCTGCGGGTTCGCCAGCCAGCGCTCGATCCAGTCTGCATTCAGTCTCTGGAAGGCCAGCATCAGGTCGGGGGCCCATCCCTCGGGAGGCCCGGAGGGCTTGCGGGCCCCCTGCTGGTGGCAGCTCCAGCAGTTGAAGTAGTCGGGTCCGAACATCCTGAGCGCCGCCTGCATCTCCGGGCCCGCGGGAGGCGCCTGGGGCAGCGTCTGGAACGGGAAGGTGCGCTGGTCCCGGGCCGCGAAGTGGTGCACGAGCCGATCGGCCTCGTCGTCGGTGAAACCGAAGGTCGGCATGCGCACCTCCAGCCAGAGCCTGATCGGCGTCGGGTTCTTCAGGAACGCGAACAGCCAGTCGGGCTGCACCTTGTCCCCCTCCCCGTCGAGTATGGGAGGAGAGAAACTCGGCGCCAGCGACCGCGCCTCTTCCTCGGACCGGCCCTCGGCCGCGAGGTTCTGGGCGATGGCGTCGCGGACCACGCCGCCGCGCCCGTCCAGGGCATGGCAGCCCTGGCAGTTGTAGTCGCGCACCAGGCGTCGGCCCGCCTCGATCGCCTCGTCGCGCGCCGACAGGAGGCGCGCGCTTTCCAGGGGCACCCTCTCCTTGGTCAGGCCCTGAAGGACGAGAGTGACGGCCTCCGCATCCTCCTGGCCGAAGCCGAACTGCGGCATGCGCAGGCGGTCGTAGAATGGCGCCTGGTGCCCGGCGTCGAAGGAGCGCGGGTCCTTCAGTTTCTGGACGAACCAGGCAGGCGTGCTGTGCTCGATCGGCACAAAGCCGAACAGCAGAAGATCGGCGGGCTTGCTCCCCTCCTCGGACAGGTCGGTCCCGATGGGCGGTGTTTTCTCGAAGCCCGGGATCAGGTGGCAGCCGAAGCAACCATAGCGGGAAATCGTCCGCTCGCCGAGCAGGACATCCCGATCCTGGTCGCTCAGCGAATCGATCCGGGCCTGCGCGTCCGGCGGCGGCATCCTCTGCGACAGATACGCGAGCAGGGCGCGGTCGCGTGCCTCGGGTTGCGGCTTGAGGGGGGCGATGCGTCCCTCCGGGAACGCGTCGTCCTTGAGCGACACCAGGTAGGCGGTGATGTCGAGCGCCTCCCGCTGCGTCAGGCGCAGGCTCGGCATGCGCGTCTCGGGGTTGTATTGCCGCGGGTCCTGGATCCACTGGTAGATCCATTCCGGCCTCGCCTTGGCGCCGATGCGCGACAGGTCGGGACCGAAGCGGCGTTCCCAGGCGATCGGGTCGGGGGCCTCCCCGCGGTCGCGCGCCTGGAGGACCTCGGGCTT
>JACOUZ010000110.1 GCA_016177515.1 Acidobacteriota bacterium | reverse complement strand
GCCGCTCGCGGATCTCCTGGGCGACGTCCGGCTCGATCGTCCACAGGACGACCTTGCGGCTCCGGCCGGCGCGGATGCCCGGGGCGCCGCCCGCCAGGACGATGGCGAGCGTCGTTCCGAGGTTGCCGGCGCCGAGAATCGCGACCGTCACTTCGGGCATGGCGTCCCCCGCGACCGGCGCGTACTCTAGCATAGGGGCGATGCTATAATCCGCGCGCGCCGCGCGTCCCGGCTCGAAGGAGCGGAATGCAATACGAACCGGTGATCGGCCTCGAGGTCCACTGCCAGCTCCTCACCGAGTCGAAGATCTTCTGCGGCTGCTCGACGCGCTTCGGGAACCCCTCCAACACCAACGTCTGCCCCGTGTGCATCGGGATGCCGGGGACGCTGCCGGTCCTGAACCGGCGCGCCGTCGAGTTCGCGCTGCGGGCCGCGCTGGCGCTCGACTGCGAGATCGAGCCGGTGTCCGTCTTCGCCCGCAAGAACTACTTCTATCCCGACCTGCCCAAGGGGTACCAGATCTCCATGTACGACCGGCCGCTCGCGGTGCGCGGCCACCTCGACCTCGAGGCCGGCGGGCGGACCAGGCGGATCGGCATCACCCGCATCCACATGGAGGAGGACGCCGGCAAGCTGCTGCACGAAGGGTTCGCCGACTCGGACCGCAAGTCCCACGTCGACTACAACCGATCGGGCGTGCCGCTGATCGAGATCGTCAGCGAGCCCGACCTCAGGACCCCCGAGGAGGCGCACGCCTACTACTCGGCGCTGCGCGCCATCCTGGTCTACATCGGCGTGACCGACGGCAACATGGAGGAAGGATCGCTGCGCTGCGACGCCAACGTGTCGCTCCGTCCTGCCGGCCAACAGGCGTTCGGCACCAAGGCCGAGCTGAAGAACCTCAACTCCTTCAAGTTCGTGCAGCACGCCCTCGAGCACGAGATCGAGCGCCAGACCGACCTTCTGTCCCGCGGCGAGAAGGTGGCGCAGGAGACCCGCCTGTACGACCCCGCGGAAGGCAGGACCTACCCCATGCGATCGAAGGAGGAGGCGCACGACTACCGCTACTTCCCCGAGCCCGACCTCCTGCCTCTGCGCGTGGACCGGGCATGGATCGAGGACGTCCGCCGCCAACTCCCCGAGCTGCCGGCGGCGCGCCGCCGGCGCTTTGCCGAAAAGTGGGGGCTCAAGGAGCAGAGCGCGCAGGTTTTGACCGCGAGCCGGCCGCTCGCCGATTACTTCGAAGCGACCGCAACCGCCGCCGGGGACGGGCAGGCCGCGGCCAACTGGATCGAAACCGAGATCCTCAGGAAGATCAAGGAAGACAGGATCGAGGTCAGGGACAGCGCGGACATCCCGCTCGCTCCGGAGCGCCTCGGCAGGCTTGTCAAGATGGTCAGGGACGGCGCCATCTCCGGCAAGATCGCCAAGGACGTCTTCGAGACGATCTATGCCACCGGCAAGGACCCCGACGAGGTCGTCCGCGAGCAGGGACTGGCCCAGGTGACCGACGAGGGCCCGATCCGCGAGGCCATCGAGAAGGTGGTGGCGGAGAACGCCAGCCAGCACGCCCGGTACCGATCCGGCAAGAGCGCCCTGCTCGGCTTCTTCGTGGGGAAGGTGCTCCAGGCGACCGGCAAAAAGGCGAACCCGGCGCTGGTGAACCGCCTGCTCAAAGAGCGCCTGGACAGGCCGTGAGACGCGCCCCGGGCGGCTCCGCGGCATGATCCGGTTCTTCCACGTCACCAGGAAGTTCCCGCAGGGGGCGCTGGCGCTCACCGACGTCAGCGTGCACATCGAGAAGGGTGAGTTCGTCTTCCTGACCGGTCCCAGCGGCGCCGGCAAGACGACGTTCCTGAAGATGATCTTCCGCGAGGACGTCCCCACCTCCGGCCAGGTCGTCGTGAACAACGAGGACGTCGCCACCATGCCCGGCCGGCGCATCCCCCATCTGCGCCGCCAGGTCGGCGTCGTGTTCCAGGACTTCAAGCTGCTGCCGCGCAAGACCGTCTTCGAGAACGTCGCCTTCGCCACCCAGGTCATCGGCCTGCCGCGCAAGGAACAGCGCAGCCGGACCTTCCAGGTGCTCGAGATGCTGGGGCTGAACCACCGGCTGCACAACTACCCCGAGCAGGTGTCCGGAGGAGAGCAGCAGCGCATGGCGATCGCCCGCGCGCTCGTGAACAAGCCCCTCATCCTGCTGGCCGACGAGCCGACCGGCAACCTCGACCCCGATCTGGCGAAGGAGATCATGGGCCTGTTCAAGGACATCAACTCTCACGGCACCACCGTCATCGTCGCCACCCACGACCGCGACCTGATCCGGCGCATGGGCCGCCGCGTCGTCGCGCTCGATCACGGCCGCCTGGTCGCCGCGGCGGTGGCGTGATGCGCCCGCGCGACGGTGGCGTGATGCGCCCCCGCGCGGGAGCCGCGCGCCGGGACAGATCGGGGCGCCGCCGGCCGGGAGCCGCCTGATCCATGCGACGCCCGCTGCTCGCGCTGCGCCACTCCATCCGGGAAGCCTGGGACGGCCTGTGGCGCAACCCGGCGCTCAGCCTCCTGTCCGCCGCCTCCATCGGCATCTCGCTCTACGTTCTCGGACTCTTCCTGCTTCTGGCGTTCAACCTGAACCGCTTCGTCGAAGCGCTCGGGCGCGAGACCCAGGTGCAGGTCTATCTGCGGGAAGACGCCTCGCCGGCCGACGTCAAGGACCTGCGCGCCGAGTTCGCGACCGACCCGGCGATCGCCGTCGTGCGCTTCGTGTCCAAGGAGGACGCCCGCCTCCGCTTCCAGCGCGACTTCCCGTCCCTGCGCGACCTTCCCGAGAGCGTCGGCGGGAACCCGTTCCCCACTTCCTTCGAGCTGGAGATTCGCGACGCCTACCGCGACCCCGGCGCGCTCGACCGGATCGCCCGATCGTACGAGAAGGCCCCCGGCGTCGAAGAGGTGCGCTACGACCGCGGCTGGACCGAGCGCCTGGCCGGCATCGTCGCCCTGGTCAGGAGGGGAGGGTACGGCCTCGGCGCCCTCCTGGCGTTCGCCGCCCTCGTGACCGTCGGCGTCGTGGTCCAGCTGACCGTGCTGGCGCGCCGCGAGGAGATCGAGATCATGAAGCTCGTCGGCGCCACCGCCGCGTTCATCCGCGGGCCGTTCCTGCTCGCCGCCGCCGTGCAGGGGCTGGTCGGGGGGACGATCGCCATGGCCGGCCTCTTCGTGACGCACCAGATCGTGGAACGGGCGGAGGTGTTCCGGACGAACCCGTTCATGTCCCTCGTGGCCGGCCGGTTCCTGCCGGCCGAAGCCGCGGCCATTCTGGCAGCCGGCGGCGCCGCGCTCGGGATC
>JACOUZ010000119.1 GCA_016177515.1 Acidobacteriota bacterium | reverse complement strand
CTGATTCCCGATGTGCAGGCCGCCGATCCAGAGGCCCGTGCCGTCTGCCTGTCCGACTTCGATCTGCCGCGTTCGTCGCCGGGACCGGGCGGGCGCGCTTCGGAGGACTCGGCACCGGCATTTCTGCCGGATGGTTCGATCGTGTTCAGCCGCAGGCCGTCGGGGGACGCCCCCCATCTCTACGTCATGGGGCGAACCGGTGCGCGGGCCGGATTGAGGCAGATCACCGACTCCCCGACCCTGCCGTTCGGAGCGGCGGAGCCGGTGGTGCTGGATGAGTGGACCATCCTGTTCACGACGGGGCCGATCGTCGACAGAAACCGGAGCAACGCTCCGGTGCGTTTTGCCGTGTACCGGATCGCCCTCGGGGGATTCAACCTGGCGCGGGTGACGCGGAGCCAGGCGCCTTACGCCGACTTCACGCGGCATCTCGCGAGCCGCTGATCAACCGGGCGTTCTGCCCCGTTCCGGATCACCGCTGTCAAGTCGCGGCCGCGCCGCTTCCCGGCGCGCTGCGGACGTTCGCCGCGCGCAGGCCCTTCGGCCCCTTCTCGACCTCGAAATCCACCACGGTGCCCTGCTCGAGATCGTCGAAGTTCATCCCGATGAGACCGGACCGGTGGAAGAATACTTCCTTGCCGTCGTTGCCACGAATGAACCCGAACCCTCGATCACGTACGACCTTCGCAACTGTTCCGCGAGCCATGCAAAATCCCCACACGAAAGCCCGACTCTTGCGGCGGTTGGGTTGCAAGCCTGGCTTGCAAAGCTGAGCCCTGGCCTTTGAGGCCAGCCCCTCCTGGCTTCCAACCGCCCTGCGCCTGAGGAAAGGAACGCCGGCACTTCTGCCCGTCCACTGTAGGGACGGCCCGACCTGGTGTCAAGGATCCAAAGGTCCATTAGGGTGAAGACCCTAACGGCCTCTCAGTCCCGGATCCGCAACTCGGCGGGTGTGAGGACCGGAGCGCGGCAGGTCCCGCCTGCGCACACGTAGGCGACGGCCCGGCCATCGACCGGGAACTTGCCGGCGAGAAGCGGCACGAGACGCGCGGCATCCGCGGCGCACGGATCGGCGAGGGCGACGACGAGATTCGGGTCCGCGCCGTCCTGCAGCGCCTGCAGGAAGGATCGCAGCGCGGGATCGTCGCGGCGGGCCGCCAGGACGACCTGCCGCACGCCCCCGAGGTGCTGATCGAGGGCGCAGAGCATCATGCCGAACGCCGCCGGGAAGCGCTCGATCCGGTCGCGGTAGAGGCGGAGCGTGTCCTCCGCCTTCCTGAGGAAGGTCTCGTCGCCCGTGAGCGCCGCCAGTCGCGGCAGGGCGAGCGCGGCGACCGAGACCCCCGCCGGGACGGCGCCGTCGTTCCCTTCGCGCGTGCGGGCGATGAGCGACTCGTGATCCCGCGCCGTGAAGCAGAAGCCGGCGCCGCGATCGTCTCCGAACAGGTTGATCATCCGTCCGGCCATGGCGCGCGCCTCGCCGACCCACGCGGGGTCGAACGTGGCTTCGTACAAATCGAGAAAGGCCGCGACCAGGAAGGCATGGTCGGTGAGGTACGCCGGGTGGCGCGCCTGCCGATCCATGTACGAGTGCAGGAGCCGGCCGTCGCGCAGCATGCGATCGAGCACCAGGCGGGCGGCGCGCGCGGCCGCCTCGGCGTAACGAGGCTCGTCCAGGACGCGCGCCCCGTACGCCAGGGCGGAAATCATCAGCGCGTTCCAGTCGGCCAGGATCTTGTCGTCCCGCCCCGGCCGCCGGCGGCGCGCGCGCGCCTGCAGCAGCCTGGACCGGGCCGAGGCCATCCGCAGGCGCAGCTCCCCCTCGTCCATGCGCAGATCGGCGGCGTTCCGCGCCAGGGTCCGCTCGAGGTGCAGGATGCTCCGGCCGTGCTCGAAGTTGCCGCCCGGCGTGGCGCCGTAGACGTTGCAGAACAGGCCCGCTTCCTGCGGCCCGAGGATCCCGGCGATCTCATCGGGCGTCCAGACGTAGAACTTCCCTTCCTCCCCGTCGCTGTCGGCGTCCAGGCTGGAGTGGAAGCCGCCCTCCGGAGACGTCATCTCGCGCAGCACCCATTCGAAGATGTCGCGCGCGGTTTCCCTGAAGAAAGCCGCGGGCACAGCGCCCCCCTCGGGCAGGGCCGGCGACGCCGGCAGCTGCACGATGGATCGGGCCGCTTCCAGGAAGGCGCGCGCCAGCAGGGCGTTGTCGTAGAGCATCTTTTCGAAGTGGGGAACGAGCCACCTGGCGTCCACCGAGTAGCGGTGAAAGCCGCCGCCGAGCTGGTCGCAGATGCCGCCGCGCGCCATCTTCTCCAGGCTGAGGACCGCCATGCGCAGCGCCTCGGGATTGCCGGTGCGCCGGTGATAACGCAGCAGGAACGACACGTCCATGCTGTGCGGAAATTTCGGCGCCCCGCCGAAGCCTCCTTCCCCGTTGTCGAAGCGGCCGGCCAGGTCGCCGAACGCGCGGTTCAGGATCGAGGCGGTCAGGGCCTGCGGCGACGGGGTCATCTCGGACAGACGGCGGATCTGCCCGGCGACTTCCTGGGCGACGCGCACCACGTCGTCCTTCTTTCCCTTGTAGGCGTCCGACACCCCGATCAGCAGATCGTCGAAGCCGGGGCGGCCGTGGCGCGACTCGGGAGGGAAGTAGGTGCCGGCGAAAAACGGCTTCAGGTCGGGAGTCAGGAAGACCGAGTTCGGCCAGCCGCCCTGCCCGCTGAGCATCTGCGTGGCGGCCATGTAGATTTCATCCAGATCGGGGCGCTCCTCGCGGTCGACCTTGATGTTGACGAAGCGCTCGTTCATGATGGCGGCGATCCGCTCGTTCTCGAACGACTCGCGCTCCATCACGTGGCACCAGTGGCAGGAGGAGTAGCCGATCGACAGGAAAATCGGCCTGTCCTCCACCCGGGCGCGGCGTAGCGCCTCCTCCCCCCATGGGTACCAGTCGACAGGATTCGTGGCGTGCTGCCTGAGGTACGGGCTGTTCTCCCGGGCCAGGCGGTTCCCCCGGCATTCGGCCGTCATGCGCGCTCCGTCCCCGTCGCCTGCATGCGGCAAGGCTACAGGAGCCCCGGGGCCGGCGCAAGGCCGGGCCGCCGCCCGGGCCCCTCACAGCCCGCGGCGCATCGAGCCGCCGCCGACACGTCCGCCATGAGCACCGCGCCCATTCCAAGCCTGATCATCCTGCCGCGCGCGGTTCCGGGATCGCGCCTGAGGGAGGCGTGCCACTCGCCGTCGTCCAGGGGGACAGGCCGGGGGCGAACGACGTGCCGCGCCGGCGGCCGCTCGTCGAGGAACCGCCACCTTCCCAGCGCCCGCGCCTCGTCGCGCATGCGCTTGACCGTCGCCGCTTCGCCGCGCGCCACCCACAGCGCCTCGTCCTCCGGCGGGACGGAACCGGCACCGAGGATGCGGACGATGAGGGAAGCGACCGCGAGCCCGACCCTTCCGCCTTCCTACGCCTCCCGCAGACGAGGGAGGCGCCGCAACGAGCGCGCCAGGCGCGCGCGGTCCTCGGCGGAGGTGCGTGACATCCCGAGAGGCTCTTCCGCGTAGTGGCCGGTACCGGCGAAGCGGAGGCGCGGCCACGCGCCTCGCTCCGTCATCCCGGCCAGCAGCTGGCCCGGCCGCCTTTCCATCTCGTCCTCCAGGGAGACCAGCTCGCGGATCTGCGCGTCGACTTCCGCCGGCCCGCCGCCGCCGAGGCGACCGGCGCTTCGACGAAGGAGGTGACCGAGCGCACCAGGGCGATCCACCGATCCAGGGTGGCCGCCGAGGCGACCCGGCCAATGAGAAGTGCCGCGACTCTTCCCGGAGGCCGGCCACCCTCCTCGCCCGTCAGCGCCGCCGCGAGTCCCGGCAGCGAGCCGAGCGCGCGGCCGAGCGCCGCCAGATCCCTCAACCAGCGCCCCGACCGGCCAAACCTCTCGCGTGCGTGGTCGTCGAGGCAGGCGAAACCGAACGTCACCCACCCCTGCTGCCGCGTGAAGCCCGCCGCGGCGCGCGCCAGAGGAACGGCGATGCGTTCCAGCGCGCCGCGGAGGGACTGCGCCAGCGCGGGCGCGGAGGCGCCCCGTAGACGACGGGATGCGCAACGCTGGAGCTTTCGTGGATCGGCTCGGCGCGCATGATCGCTTGCATCGATCCGATTGGACTAAGCCGAGCAGCAGCGGGGGGGGCAGGCAAGAGTAAATATACTGACCGCCGGCACTCTTCCAAGACGACCGCGACCGGGCCGATCACGGCCGTTCTCGGGTGGACCGTCGCCCTGAAGCATTGAGCCCCGCGCCGTTTCCTCTCGAGACGCGGGCCCCGCGGCGCCGTGTCACTTCTCCACGCGCACCGGGCCGTCGAAGACGGTGAAGCGGAGCGTGCTG
>JACOUZ010000118.1 GCA_016177515.1 Acidobacteriota bacterium | reverse complement strand
CCGTATGAGCCTGCAGCGGTGAAGCGCCTCATAGGCCGACACGGGACGCGCGAGTCGGAGGTCGACCAGTTGCTGCGTGCCGACGCTCGCGGCGGGCCGGTCCGCCGGGAACCTCGTGCTCCTCGGGGTTCCGCAGCAACTCGAGCAGCCTCAGCGGGGCGCCCACCCTGAGGGGGCCGAGGTCGCCGCTCTCGTCCACATCCTGGACGGTCGGAAGACGATCCTGGATAAGGCGGGTCTCTTCCTCGACGTGACGTGGCGGCTGCATCCCCGCATCTGAGAGTCTTCGCCGCTCGTCAGAACGGACCCACTTGTGCTCGCGAGAACGGACCCAGGCTCTGATCAGAGCAGGGTCGCAGAGACGGCGCGCGGCGGCGGGGGCGGGATTGGGGCGCAGACCCCGCGGCGATGGCCCGGCGGGGTCTGAGCCGCCGGCCGCGAGAGGCCGAGCCGACGAACGCGACGCTGGCGTTCAGCCCTGCGGCTCGCGCAGCGACGGGCCGTTGATCCGCACCGTGTGACACTGGTGCCGGAGGCGGCTGAGCAGGGCCTCGACCAGCGCCTTGTTCCCCAGGAAGTGGTGCCACTCGTCGTAGTCCAGGTTGGTGGTGATGAGGGTCGGCCTGCGCCGGTAGCGTTCCTCCATGAGCTTGAAGAAGATGTTGGTCTGCTCGGGCCTGAGATTGAGGTAGCCCATCTCGTCGACGGCGATGACGTCAATGCGGGCCAGGCGGTTCAGGAGTTTGCGGGTCGCGCGGTCGGCAAGCGAGGCGTACATCTCGTCGAAGAGGTCCTGGGCGCGGATGAACAGGCCGCGGTAGCCGTTCTGCAGCGCCTTGAGGAGCAGGCCCCCGACGCCGGTTCCCCCGATGAACACGATGTTCTCGGCGCGGGGGATGAACTCCAGCTCGGCGAAGGCGCGGATCTGCTTGCGCGACACCCCGGGCTGGCGGTCGAAGGGGAAGCTCTCGAGCGTCCAGGCTTCGGGGATGCGGGCCTGGCGGATGCGCCACTGCAGGGCGGTCTCCTGGCGGTGGTGGTACTGGGCTCGCAGCAGGCGCGCCAGCAGGTTCTGGTAGGAGAGCTGCTTGGTCTCGGCCCCGCGCAGCTCCTCGTCCAGGATCTCGGCGATCTTGCGCAGGTGGAGGTTTTTCAGGAGTTGCTCGATCTCATCCGTCATCGCCGTCATCCTCGCAGGGCGGCACGAAGTACTCCGTCGCGATCTGCCGCAGCACCATGCTCTCCAGGCGGTCCAGGTCGTAGAGGCCGTAGTGCGCGGCGCTGCGGACGGCGCGAAGCAAGGGTTCGCGCGGGTACTCGCGCAGCATCTGCAGGAGCCGCCGCAGGGCGAGCGTCCCGCGCCCCCCGGCCGCGCGCTTGAGCGAGGCGACGTACTCTGCCAGCTGCGGCTCGCTCTCCAGCAGGGCCGTCTCCTCCGCCGGCGGCCCCCGGCGCGACGGCTTCTGCCCCCGGGGCAGACGATGCTCCGGCAGCAGGGAGCGCTGTCCTGTGGGCTCGATCTGCCGGCGGTGCTCGGCCACCCGGCGGGGGCCGTCGAACACCTCGATCCCCTCCCAGGTCTCGCGCACCTCGACCCGGCGGCCGATCAGCCGCGCCGGCACCGAGTAGCGGTTGGTGTTCACCGTGACGAACCCCTCCACGTCCACCATCCGGTGGTGCAGGGCATAGGTCGGCGGCACCCAGACGGGAAGCGGCCGCAGATGCGCGCACTCCACGGCGAACAGCTCCCGGGGGCTCGCCCGCAGGTGCCGCTTGAACTGCGCGTTGACCCGCTCGCACCACGCCCGGGCCTGGGCGTTGGCGTCCTCCCAGTCCCGGAAAGACCGTCCCGCGAGGAAGTTCCCCTCGATGAAGCCGAAGGGGCGCTCCACCCGCGCCGAGCGGTTGGCGTCGCCCTTCTCGTGGGCGCGGAAGACAAAGCCGTAGCGCGCGGCGAAGGCCGCCATCTCCGGCACCGGCTCCATCGCCGCGCCCGTCCCGTGCAGCACCACCAGGTGCGTGTTGTCGATCAGGCACACCGCGCAGGCGCCGCCCGCATAGGCCAGCGCCTCCGACAGGAAGTGCTTGCACTCGAAGCGGGTGAAGCGCGGGTAGAACTGGAAGAACAGCAGCCGCGAGTAGCACAGCACCAGGGAGGCCGTCTGCACCTTGCGGGTCCTGCCGTCCAGGACGAGCGCGTGGCCGGAGGTGTCGTGCTGCATCTCCTGGCCCGGCGCGAAGTCGTAGCGGCCGGCGGGGATCGGCTCCGGCTGGCCGATTCCCTGCCGGCGGCAGAAGGCGGTCAGGGCGGGGTAGGACAGCTCGAGGCCCTCGGCCCCGAGCTCCTCATGCACCCGCACGAGGTTCCCCTGGCAGGAGGCGTACAGCTCCAGGATCCTCTCCCGGTGCGCCGCGGCCTTCTCCGCACGCGGCAGCCGCGGCACCTCCGTCGATCCGGAGCGGATCACCTTCCGCACCGTGCCGCGGCCGATCCCCATCGCCTTGGCGATCGCGCGCACCCCCATGCCCCGCCGATGCAGCTCCAGGATGGCCGTGCGCTGCTGCTGATCCAGCATCGTCGATCTCCTTTTCGATCCGAGCGGCCAGGCGGTCCATCGCGCGCTGCGCCTGACGGAAGCCGCCGGCGAGGTCCTCGCGCTCGGCCGCCGCCAGCCGCAGCGTCGCGCCCTCCCACAGTTTCTTCAGCGCCCGGCGGGCCACCGACGCGAGCAGGTCGAAGTCGCGCAGGAGCTGCGCGGCGGGGCTCTCCGGCTCGCTCCCGGCGGGCCGCCGCGCCTCGAGCCGGGCCTTGAGCACCAGCAGCGGGTCGCTCAGGACGAGCGCGCGCGTGCGGGCACCCCCCGAGCGGTACGCCGCCAGCAGCTCCCCCACCTGCCGGGTGGTGAGCCCGCGGCCCGCGATCGCCGCGGCGAAACGCTCGGCCGCCTCCCGGTTGGCGCGCGCCAAGGGGACCAGGTACTTCATCGCCGCGTGGGCGACGAGTTCGCCGCGCAGCATCCGCTTCTGGATCCCCTCCGGCAGGTCGCGCACCAGCGCCAGGCGCCGGCTCACCCAGCTCGCGCTGCGGTCGAACCTCCGGGCGAGCTCGTCGAGCGACAGCGCGAACCGCAGGTGCAGCTCCCGGAGCCACAGCCCCTGCTCGAAGGCCGTCTCCTCCGCCCCCGTGCGCATCAGCCGGCCGAGCAGCAGCGCCTCGGCCTCGCCCATGTCCCAGCAGGCGGCCCGGACCGTGTCCTGGGTCAGGCGGCGCATCGCCCGGACGCGCTTGTAGCCGTCCACGACAACGAAGCGACCGGCCTCCTCCGCCGAGGCCACCACCACGATCGGCATCTGCTGTCCGTGCTCCGCCAGGGAGGCCAGCAGCCGCCGCTCGCGCTCCGGGCACCGCAGCCGCAGGTGCTCGTAGCGCAGGATGAGTTGGTGCTGCTCCAGATCCATCGGCCCGACTCTCCGCCTGCTGGGCCCCTGACGGTACGAGCAGACACCGCCGCGGGCCATGTGCTCTCGCGGGCGCCGGCGGGGAAGTCAGCGCTGATGTCTTGACGGGACAACGACTTGCGAGCGCACTGCGTCTCGCGCCCAGAGGTGCAGGACTTTGCCCGTTTCTTCAATGGTGACAGCGACTTGCAAGCCCACTGCGATTCGCGCCGCCGACCAGTCAATTCGGCGGAGCGGATCCGTCCCCAGACCGCAGCTTACCTTCGGGTCCCCGTCTCGCAGCAGACGCCGCCGCAGCCGATCCTCGCGGTCGTAGTCGGGGTGGCGCCGCCGCCACGCCGCGCATCCCCGCCGCCGGCGCTCGGCCTGACAGCGGGCGTCGCTGCAGGTGCGCTGCCGCGCCCCGGCGCGCGGGTGCGGCAGGAACCACTTCCGGCAGATCCGACACGGACGCTTGCGAGTCATCGCTGCCCTCCACTCCGGGCAGCGTGCCGCACGGGCCGGCTGCGGGGAAGACGCCTCGCGCCGTCGTGCCAGTGCGGCACCGCGAACTTCACGTCGGGGGGTGGGTCAGTTCAGGCGAGCAGGGGTGGGTCTATTCTGGCGAGCGCTGAAGGTTTGTGTGAGGAATAGAACATTTCCGCCCAAGTCGGCCGTCTGATTGCGGAGACTAACCTCGGCTTCAGCGGCCATAGTAGCTGCTCCGAATATCCCGTGCCACACAGCGGTTG
>JACOUZ010000117.1 GCA_016177515.1 Acidobacteriota bacterium | reverse complement strand
GCCCGTAGATCTCCTCCCGGTTCACGCACGACGAGACCGCGAGGCCGGTGATCACGGTCGGCTCGACGAAGAAGCCGTCCCGGCAGCGCTCGCTGACGGCCGTCTTCGGGGGACCGCCGCCGCACAGGATCCGTCCTCCCTCCCGCCGCGCTTGGTCGATGTAACCGAGGACCTTGTCGCGGTGAGCGCCCGAGATCAGAGCCCCCTGCTCGGTCTCCGGATCGAGAGGATCCCCCACCCTCAGCTTCGCCGCCCTCCCGGCGAAGTCCTCGACGAAGCGCGCGTAAGCCTGCTGCTCCACGTACAGGCGGGACCCGCTGAGGCAGATTTCCCCCTGGTTCGTGAACGACGCTTTGAGGCCGGCCGTCACGGCCTCGTCGAGGCCGGCGTCGGCGAAGACGATGTTCGGGTTCTTCCCCCCCATCTCCAGCGCCACCTTCTTGAACAGCGGGGCGGCGTTCCTGGCAATGTCGGCCCCGGTCGCTGTGCTCCCCGTGAACGACAGCGTCGGCACGTCCGGGTGCCGCGCGATCGCGGCCCCGACGTCCGCCCCGCGCCCGTGGACGATGTTCAGCACCCCGCGGGGAAGCCCGGCCTCCCTGCAGATCTCCGCCAGCATGAAGGCGGTCATCGGCGTCAGCTCGGACGGCTTCGCCACCGCCGTATTCCCGGACGCCAGGGCGGGGGCGACCTTCCAGGTCAGGAGGTAGAGGGGCAGGTTCCAGGGGGAGATCAGGCCGGCGACGCCGCGCGGCCGGCGCAGGGTGTAGTTGATCGCCGTGCGGTCGGTGGCGTGCGATTCGGAATGGAAATGGAGCGCCGCCGTGGCGAAGAACCGGAAGTTCCGCGCCGCGCGCGGGATGTCGAGAGAGCGCGCCAGGGCGAGAGGCTTCCCGGTGTCGATGCTCTCGGCGCGCGCCAGGTCGTCCAGCCGGGCTTCGATCCGATCGGCGACCGCGAGGAGCAGGCGCGAGCGCTCCTCGGCCGGCAGGCCGGACCAGGCCGGGAAGGCCCGGCGCGCCGCCTCGACCGCCCGCTCGACGTCCCGCTCGTCGCCGTCCGGGACCGACGAATACGCCGCCCCGGTGGCCGGCTCGAGGTTGTCGAGATACCGGCCGGAAGCCGGCTCGACCAGGTCGCCGTCGATGTAGTTGGCGATCACAGGCAGGCGATTCTGCCGCCGTCGACCGGCAGGCCGATCCCGGTGATGTAGCCCGCGGCCGGGGTGGCGAGGAAGCCGGCGGCCGCGGCGATCTCCTCCGGGGCGGCGAAGCGTCCCATCGGGATCTCCGCCTTCATCCGGCGCTCCACCTCCTCCTCGGCGACGCTCGCCGCCCGCGCCTTCGCCTGGATGAGCGACCGGAGCCGCTCGGTCGCCGTGGCGCCGGGGAGGACGTTGTTCACGGTGATTCCGAAAGGCGCCACCTCCCCCGCCAGAGTCTTGGCCCAGCCGGCCACCGCCGATCGAATCGTGTTCGAGACCCCCAGCCCCTCGATCGGCTGCCTCACGGAGGTCGAAACGACGTTGATGATGCGGCCGAACCCGCGTTGCCGCATTCCCGGGATGAGGGTCTGCGCCAGGAGCTGGTTGCAGACCAGGTGGGCCGAGAACGCCGCCAGGAAGGCCTCCGGACCGGCGGCGGCGATCGGGCCGCCCGGCGGCCCGCCCGTGTTGTTGAGCAGGATCTCGATCGGTCCGGTCCGATCGACGTGGCTCGCGACCACCCGCCGCACCGCCTCCGGATCGCCAAAGTCGGCGCACAGGTGGTCGGGTCGCCAGTCGTCTCCCTGCGGCCCGCCTCCCGGCGGCCCGGCCCGGGCGAGCTCGTCCCGCACTTGCCTCAGCTTCGATTCGTCCCGCGCCAGCAGGGTGACCCGCGCGCCGAGACGGGCGAACTCGAAGGCACACGCCCGGCCGATCCCCTGCGTGCTGCCGCAGACCAGCGCCCGCTTCCCGCTCAGAGGTCCCATGGGCCCGTCCCGCTACGAGTTCGCCGGGAAGTAGTCCGGCTCGTTCCCCGCCTTCCACTTGATGTTGCAACCCAGGCTCGGCCTCTGGTCCCCGCCCACCGGCCGGCCCGCAAGGACCGCGTCGATGGCGGCCCGCAGATCGCGACCCGTCACCGGCCGTCCGCTGTCCGGCCGGCTGTCGTCCAGCTGCCCTCGGTAGACCAGCCGCCTCGCCTGGTCGAAGAGGAAGAAGTCCGGCGTGCAGGCCGCCGTGTACGCCTTCGCCACCGCCTGGCTCTCGTCGTGGCAGAAGGGGAAGGTGAAGCCGAGTTCGACCGCCATCTCCCGGAGACCGGGCGGCGCGTCGTCGGGGTAGGCGGAGGCGTCGTTGGCGCTGATCGCCACGATCCCGACCCCCCGATCCCGGTAGTCCGTGCCGAGCCGCGCCAGCTCCCCCTGGACGTGCTTGACGTACGGGCAGTGGCGGCAGATGAACATGACCAGCAGAGCTTTCTCGTCGTGGAACGACTCCAGGGAGATCACCCGGCCGGAGACGACATCGGGCAGGCTGAAGCCGGGCGCCGGGGTGCCCAGCTTCAGCATGGTCGACAGGGTCCTCACCATGACGATGCCTCCTGTGACAGGAAGGCTGTATTCTACTTCGCCCGCCGGACTCCTGTGCCGCGCCGGCCTACTTGAGATTGCGCGGGACCGCGACGACCGCCTGCACGCGGCGCGTGAGGCCCGCGGCATCGGTGATCGCGTAGGTCAGGACGTAGGCTCGTCCCGGGCCTTCCCCGCCGCGCTCGGCCCGCAGCAGAACGTCACGGTCGTCGCCCGGATCGACGCCCCGGATGTCGCCGGTCGTGCGGCCGTCGCCGCCGCCCCGCGCGTCGTCCGGCTCGCTGCTCCGGGCGCTCTCCAGGATAACCGTGACCGAAGGGGAGCAGGCGTCCGAGACCGTCAGGTCGACGTGCACCGGGACCAGCCGGTGATCGGGCGGCCACAGGACGGCGGGCCGCGGGGCGGCGGCCGCGACCGGCGGCGTGGTGTCGGCGACGGTGACGCCGAAGCGCGCCTCGTCGATCAGGCCGCGGACGCCGCGCACCCGGTGGATCAGCGCGTGCGGGCCCGGGGGCAGGAGAACCGTGACCAGCTCCCCCGCGGCGACCGGCCGCGCCGCCCCGGGCCCCTCCTCCAAGAGCCACAGGTGCTCGAGCGGCCCGCCGTCCGGATCGACCGAGCCCCGGCCGTCGAGGACCACCTCCGCGCCAAGAGGCGAGGCGCACTCGACGATGGCGTCGGACGGCCGGGCCGCCACGGGTGTTGAGCCGAGCACCAGGAACGGCTCGCCGCGCCAGAGAAAGTCGCGCCGATCGAACACCTCGGGCGTCTGGCCGTCCGTCGCCGACAGCGACAACGTCACCGGCAACCCCGTGTCGGGCGCGCCCCCGAGCGCGTCGAGCGGCAGCGGCCCCGGCAACGCCGATTCCGAGTAGAGCACCTTGATCCGCGTGACGTCCAGCTCGGCGGCGACGACGGCGCTGTCCGGCTCGATCGCCTCTATGCGCAGGTCGAAGCGGCGGGACGGATCGGTCAGGGCGCGGGCGCAGGCGGCGGCCGGCAGCGGCAGCTGCCGCAGCGGGAGGATGCCGCCGAACGCCTGGCCCGCGCTGCCGCACGCGCCGGCGGCGATCTCGTAATCCTGCAGGGCGTCGTTGCAGGCCAGGATCAGGTCCTGGTCGATGAGCGTCGGCTCCCCCACGGATGTGTTCAGGTACGCCAGCCCCTCGCCCGGCCGCTCCTCCAGGGGCAGGCCGCGGCTGCAGTCGACCGCGTCGCTCGACACCTCCGAGCTGGCGGCCTCCAGCAGGGTCAGGAGGCGCGTCTCGCGCGCCGACACGATCGCCCTCCCGCGCAGCGGCTGGCCGTCCGGATCGGCGAGGAGCGCGCCGGCCGCCAGGACCGGGACCGGCTCGGCGGTGATGGCGGGCGCGAACCGGGCGGCCACGATCGGTTCGAGAGCCACCACCCCCTGGCAGGCGTCCCCCGCGCCGTCGAGGTTCGCGTCCTCCTGCGCCGGGTTGGCCGCCTCCGGGCAGTTGTCCTGGAACGGCCCCAGCCCGTCGCCGTCCTCGTCGAGCGCCGACAGCACCAGGATCCCGGCGGAGGGATTGGCCGCCTGGATTCCGGTGTCCACGGGCAGGACCACCGGCTCCAGAAGGCTGCCGTCGCCCGCGACGCCCAGCGTCGTGATCGTGTTCGATCCCCGGGACACGATGTGCAGCCTCAGGCCGCCGGGGCCGAGCGCCAGCCCCGCGGGCGCGGCGGCGCCCGCCGGCAGGGCCCGGGGCGATCCCGGCGCGACGCCGGGCGATCCGGCGGCCGCCCCGTCGATCACGGCGACCGCGTGGATGCCGGGGAGGGAGACGGCCAGCCGGTCCCTCGCCTCGTCCGCGGCGATCCCCAGCGTCCCGCCGGGCTGCCCCAGGTCCAGGGCCGAAACGGCAAGCGGGCCACCGGGCGCGGCGACGGCCAGGGCG
>JACOUZ010000030.1 GCA_016177515.1 Acidobacteriota bacterium | reverse complement strand
GCTCGGCGTAGAGGGCCCAGCCTTCGGCCGACATGCTGTCCTCCCACATCGAGGACGAGTCCTCCACCGCCCCGGGGGTCAGCCACCTCGCCGCGGAGATCGAGCCCGCCTTCTGCCGCATGAACTGGTACTGCCAGTCGTGCCCCGGGAACCCTTCGTGGGCGCACAAGTCGGCGACCGCATGGACGTTGTTTTCCTTCAGCACGCCGACGGAGCCGTGCGAGGCGGTCAGGTAGAAGCGGCCGATTCCCGCGGGCTTGAAGGCCGGCGCCGGGTAGTACGCCGCTTCGAGCGTACTTTCGAGCATCGGCGGGGTCGGCACGATTTCGAGGCGGTAGTCCTGAGGCAGGCCAAACATGCCGTGCCGCCTGGCGTACTCCACCAGGTCCATGGCCTTGCGCCGGTAAAGCGCGAACATCTCCTCGTCGCTCTTCGGGTACTCCCGGGCGAGATCGTCCATGACGCGCCGGACCGACAGGAGCGACGCCGCCGGGCCGTTCCAGTCGAGGCGCAGCCCCCGGCGGCGGGCGACCTCCCGGGCGACGTCGATCAGGAGGCCCCGGCTTTCCTCGACTTTCATCCGGCCGTACTCGAACAACCAGGCGGCCGTCTCGCTCGGAGCGAGGCGCAGGTTGTTGCGCAGGCGCCATTCGTATTCGGTCTCTCCGGCGGCGTAGCGATCGCCGTCCTTGAACGGCCGGTACGCGTCCTGCAGGAACGCCCCCAGGTCGTGGAAGGCACGCGCCGCCGCCTGGCCCGCCTCCTGCAGTTCCCGCGTCACCTTGTCCCGGTGGGGCTGCCCCTCCAGGTGGCCGGCCGCCTGGACGGGCAGGGTTTCGGAGAAGTAGTCGGCGTTCCCGCCGGCCGCCTCCAGGCCGTCATACTGGACGACGCGGTAGTCCGGGACGATGCCCGCCGCGATCCCGTCGCGCAGGCTCTCCTGCACCCCGCGCAGGTACCCCGGGACGGCGCGCACGCGCCTGGTGACCCGGTCCCACTCCTGCGCGGTCCCGAGGCCGCCGCCCGGGAGCGCCGTCATCTGCTGGATCTGCCAGTCGACGCCGCGGAACGGCGTCACGGTGTAGGTGTCGACGCTCTTCTGGTCGTGGCGCAGGTCCTCGAGCAAATGCAGGAGGAAGCGCACCTGCGCTCTCACCACCTCCCGGTCGATGGCGTCATCGGGAGACAAGGACCCGGCGTCGACCCGGTCGAGGTCGGCCAGGACCGACCGGTAGAACGCGATGCGATCGGCCCTCCCGGCCTTTGACGCGTCAGGAAGCGACGCGTTGATGTCCGCCAGCTCCGGGCTGTAGGCGTCGGCGCCGAGGTAGGTGGCGGTGACGGGATCCCGCTTCAGGTAGCCGACGAAGTACCTCTCGCGGACATCGGACCAGGGCAAGCGGAAGTCCTTTCCGGAGCAGGCGAGGGGCGCCAGGCACGACGCGGCGAGGAGGAGCCTGAACAGGAGGACGCGCGGCCTGGTGCGATTCCTCGCGAACATCCCTGAGATCACTGGCGCCACGACCCCTCTCCCGGCGGGGGCGCATGATAGCATTAGTTTCGGACATGACTGCGCGTCTTTCGGGAAACCTGTTCCGGGCAGTCGCCCTCGCGGCGCCGGCCCTGGTTCTGGCTCCGGCCGCGGCCCCGGCGCTGGCCTTCGCCGGCGCCCCGCCCGCTCCGCCCGTGCCGTCGACCGGTGCGCCCCACCCCTCGGCGCCGGTCGTGCGCGCCGCCGGGATGACTCTCGAGCTTCGCCGGGGCCGGGTCGTCGTGACCGGCGTCGACAAAGGATCGCCGGCCGATCGCGCCGGCGTCCTCCCCCTGGACGTCCTCCTGGTCGTGAACGGCCGCAGCCTGGTCGATCTCGACCCGATCTCGCCGCAGCAGGTCCTCGGGCTGCTGCGGTACGAGCAGACGCTCCGGACCCGGATCGTCCTGGGGAGGGGCCCCGGGACCCTGTCGGTCGACCTCCCGCAGGATCCGGGAGAGACCTGGACGGCGCCCATCGCACCCGCGGAACTGCGCCCCGGCATGGAGGCCCCGCTGTTCACGGGCCTCGATCTCAAGGGACGGGAAGTGGCGCTCCAGAGCCTCAGGAAAAAACCGGTGCTGATCGATTTCTGGGCCAGCACCTGCCCGCCCTGCCTGAAGAACGTCATCCCCCTCCGCCGCATCGCCGATCAGTACGCCGGTCTCCTGACGATCGTGGGCGTGAGCCTGGACGAGGATCGGCGGGCCTTCGAAGCGTTCGCCTACAACCAGCACCTGCCCGGAATCCAGATTTTCGACGGCGGCGGCTGGCGCGGGCCGATCGCCCGCCAGTTCGGAGTGACGGAGAGCGGCATCCCCCATTACGTGCTTCTGGATGCGGACGGCCGCGTCGCCGCGATCGACTCCCTGCCGGATCTCGAGGACGACATCGCCCGGCTGGTCTCCTCCCGGGGCCCTTAGGCCTCGCCGTCCTCCCGCCCGCTCATGCGGGCCACCGACTCGTACACCTGCGCCCCCCTCTCTTCCACCACGCGCGGGAAGACATGGCGCAGCCAGACCGGCGTGATCATCGTGGTGATCAGGACCATCAGGACCATCACGGAAAAGACTTCGGGCCCGATGATGCCGTGCGCCAGGCCGTAGCCCGCGACGATCAGACCCACCTCGCCGCGCGAGATCATGCCGACGCCGACCCGCAGCGCCTCGCGGTAGCTGAAGCCCGAAACCCACGCCAGGGCGCCGCAGCCGATCACCTTGCCCAGCACGGCCACCACGAGGATGAAGATCGTCATCCCGGCCATCTGGGTGATCTGCCTGACGTCGGCCCTCAGACCGATGTTGATGAAAAAGACCGGCACGAAGAACGAGTAGGTCAGCGGGTGGATGCCGCGGTCGATCCTCTCCTTGAACGACGTTTGCGAGAACAGCACCCCCGCCATGTAGGAGCCGGTGATCGCCGCCACGCCGCCGAGGTACTCCGCGGCCCAGGCGTACAGGAACGCGACCACGACGACGAACGCCATCACCGGCTCGCTCACCCCAAGGCGGTTGACGGACACCGTGACCCTCTCCAGGAAACGCCGGCCCAGCACCCAGGCGAGCACGAAAAAAAGCGCCATCTTCAGGCAGATCCAGGCGATCGTCCAGCCGAGCCCCGCGGACGCTCCGGCCGCACCGGAGGCGGCCGCCGCCGCGCCCGCGGCGTGCCCCGCCGTCCCCTTGCCGACGAACGCCACGACCAGCGACAGGACGATGATCCCCATGACGTCGTCGATGACGGCCGCGCCGAGAATGGTGCTGCCCTCCTTCGATCGCAGGCTCTTCAGCTCGATCAGCGTCTGCGCCGAGATGCTGACGCTGGTCGCCGTGAGGACCGCGCCCATGAAGAACCCCTCGCCCCAGCCATAGCCGAACAGGTGCGCCGCCACGGCTCCGCTGGCGAGCGGCAGGACCACGCCCCCGAGTGCGGACCAGGAGGCGACCTTCCCGACGCGGCGCATCTCGTTCAGGTCGGTCTCCATCCCGGCGACGAACATCAGCAGGATGACGCCGATTTCCGCCAGCACCTGCACGACCGCGGACAGTTCCGCATGAGGCACGGATCCGTCCTCGGTCGCGCGGAACACCCCCCAGCCCAGCACGTTCAGGAGGCTGGGCCCGAGAAGCAGCCCGGCGAGGATTTCCCCGAACACGGCCGGCTGTCCGAAGCGCGTGCTGAGATAGCCCGCCCCTTTCGAAGCCAGCGTGACCAGGGTCAGGAAGAGCAGGATCTGCAGGATGGCGTTCATCGGGGCGCCATTCCTATCTCAGGTGAGGCCACCGGTCAAGCGATATCTAAGGCGGGCGCGGCGGCGGGTGTCTCCACCGCGGGATCGCAATCGCAACCGCCGACTCGTGCTAGTCTCAGGCCGGATGATCCGCGCTCCTTTCGTTGCGGCGTTGATCCTGGCCCTCCCGTGGAGCGCCTTCGCCTCCAGCCCCGACGACCCCCTGCCCGTCCGGAGCCAGCTGCCGTTCATGCTCCTGTTTCTCGACCCGGCACCGGCCGCCGCCGCCCTGGAGCCGCCCGGTGGGGCGCGCCTCGCACTGCACGCCACCTACGAGAACACGATGGTGGCGAGCGACGATCTGGTGCGCCTGTACGACCAGACCGGCCTGGCCACCTACAACGGCCAGGTGACCCTCCCGGTCCTGGCGGCGGTCGCCGCCGGCCAGCCGTCGGGCACCGCCTACGTACTCGACGGCGAGACCCTGAGGACCGTCCTGGATGCCCGCTTCGGAATCTCGCGGCGGATCGAGATCGGCATCGAGGTGCCCTTCCTCTCTCACCGGCGCGGCTTCCTGGACAGGCCGATCGACACGTTCCACGATCGCTTGCACCTGCCGGATGGGGGAAGAACGGGTTTCGCCTACGACGAATTCCGCGCCGGGTACATCGGCAGCGGAGAAACGGTCTATTTCGACGAGCCGCCGGGCGGCTTCCGTCTGGGAGACATCGTGGTCTCGGTCGCCGGCATGCTCGTGCGGCAGCGCGGGGGCCTCCCGGACGTCAGCGCCTCGCTGTCCGCCAAGCTGCCGAGCGGTGGCTTCAGGCAGCTTTCCGGCAGCGGCTCGGCGGACTACGGCGGGGCGCTGCGGATCTCGAAGCGATGGCGGCGCTCGACCCTGCACGCAGGCTCGGCCTACAACGTGATCGGAGAATGGCGTCTGGCCCCCGGCTTGCCGCTCCACAACTCGCGGAGCCTCTATGCCTCCGTCGCCTTTGCGGCGACTCCCCGCGTCCACCTTGTCGCCCAGGCCCTCCGGACGAGCGGCCCGTTCCCCTTCCGCTCGGGAAACGACCTGGGCAGGGTGGCCATGGAGTTCGCCGCCGGCTTCAGGTTCCACCTTCCGGGCGGAGTGGCCCTGGAGTGGGCCGTGGTCGAAAATCTCGAGCCCAACTACAACACGCCGGACGTCGGATCGTTCATTGGCGTGAGATGGCTCACCTCCCCGCAACGGCCCGCCAACGGCTCGACGCTTCCCCCTCGGCCAAACCCCTGAAAAATCGGCAGTTGGCGGGTCTTCCCGGCGTGGAGCGGTCCGGCCAGCAGCCATTCCGATCACTTATCTATTCCATTGCCTCCACCCCAAGGTCGCCGTATAATTCCCGTGCAATCACAGACAGGTCGCGGGTTTCCGGGGAATACACCCTCGGGGTGTCCCGGAAAAATAATCTGACTCAGGGGAGTCCAACGTGGAACCACTCGACAAAGTCGTCATCGGTGAGCGGATCAAGTCCCTGCGCAAGAGCAAGGGACTGCGGCAGTGGCAGATGGCCGAGCTGCTGGGCGCCACGCAGCCCGCTGTGCACAAATACGAGAACGGCATCCTCCCCGAGGTGAAGCGCCTCCTCGAGCTGGCCCGCATCGGTCACACCTCCATCGAATGGATCCTGACGGGCCGTCACTGGGAGAACGGATCCGGCGAGATGGAGCGGCTGAAGCCGGAGGTCTACGAGCTGTCACACCAGTTCCACTCCTTCACTCCGGAGGAGCGCAAGATCCTGGCGGACGCCCTTGAGATCATCAACGGGGCCGTCGGTGCGGTGCGCGAGGCGACCAAGCGCGAGCCGCGCGAGCTGGGCGACATCGAGATCGGCCGCGCCTTGAAATCCTTTGAGAAGCACGGCCGGGAGGCGCTGGTCGCGGCCCTGTCGGTGTACGACGCCGTCGTCACGACCCTCGCCAGCAGCAAGGTCAGGGACCTGCATCGCTTCGGGCAGGCCGGCGGGGCCGAAGTTCCGGTCGACCGGTCCGTGCGCATGCCGTCTCTCCAGAAGAACGCCGGCTGACCGTCTCTTCCCTGCCGCTCGCGGCGAGCCTCGACACCGGGGCGCGCGGCGGCGCCCCTTCATTGACAGGCCCCCCGTGCCGGTCTAACCTCCTGCCATGGATCTCTTCGGTTCGGATTCCGACGGGGCACGGCCAGGGCCGGGCTCACCGAGCCCCCTTGGCGCCACGCACCGCGCGCCGCGCCGCGACACGGCCCCGCTCGCCGAGCGCATGCGCCCCGAGAGTCTCGACGAGATCGTGGGCCAGGAGGATCGAATCGGGCCGGGGCGGCCTCTGCGCGAGGCGATCGAGCGGGACCAGGTCCATTCGATGATCCTGTGGGGCCCGCCCGGCTCCGGAAAGACGACCCTGGCGCGGCTTGTCGCGCGGCTCACGCGATCGCAGTTCATCCAGTTCAGCGCGGTCCTCTCCGGCATCAGGGAGATCAAGGACGTGATGCGCGCCGCCGAGGAGTACCGGCGCGCGACGGGCAGGCGGACGCTCCTGTTCGTGGACGAGATCCATCGCTTCAACCGCGCCCAGCAGGACGCGTTCCTGCCCTACGTGGAAAGCGGCACGATCGTTCTGATCGGCGCCACGACGGAGAACCCGTCCTTCGAGGTGAACGCCGCCCTGCTGTCGCGCTGCGCGGTGTATACCCTGAGGCGTCTCGAGGACGCCGAGATCGTCGTCCTCCTCAAGCGCGCCCTGGGATCGCCGCAGGGAGTCGCGGCGCGGCGGGTAGCCGCCGGCGACGACGATCTCTTGTACCTGGCGTCCCTGTCGGGAGGGGACGCGCGCCGCGCTTTCAACATTCTCGAGCTCCTCGCCATGACGGCGCCGGAGGCGGCGGCGGGCACGCGGCCGATCGACCGCGCCGCCATCGCGCGCGCGGCCCAGAGGGCGCCGCTCCTGTACGACAAGGCGGGTGAGGAGCATTACAACCTGATCTCCGCGCTCCACAAGTCGCTGCGCAACAGCGACGCCGATGCGGCGGTCTACTGGCTCCTGCGCATGCTGGAGTCGGGGGAGGATCCGCTGTACGTCGCGCGCCGGATGGTGCGCTTCGCGTCCGAAGACATCGGCAACGCCGATCCGCAGGCGCTCGGGGTGACGCTGGCGGCCCGGGACGCCTTCGACTTCCTGGGGATGCCCGAGGGCGCCCTCGCCCTGGCCCAGGCCGCCGTGTATCTGGCCCTCGCCCCCAAGAGCAACGCGGTGTACGTGGCGTGCGGCCGCGTGCAGGAGGACCTGAAGGCGGGCCTGACCGACCCGGTGCCTCTCGCCATCAGAAACGCCCCCACCGCCCTCATGAAGAACATGGGGTACGGGAAGGACTACCGGTACGCGCACGACTTCGAGGAGGGGACCACCGATCTGGAGTGCCTGCCCGATCGCCTGCGCGGACGGCGGTATTACGAGCCGAAGCCGGCGGGCTGCGAGAAGAATCTCGGTGAGAGGATGAAGGAGATCGAAGAGACGAAGCGGCGCATGCGGGAGCGCCGCGGCGTCAGGCGGTCGCCGTGATCGCCCCGGCCGGTTTCATGAGCCGCCAGGTCACATCCTTGTCCGGGCAGGTGGCGCACATCGGCAGGATCTTCCCCGCCTCGAATTCCCTGACGACCTCGCGCCCGGCGAAGCGGCAGTTCTGGCAGCGGTAGGTTCCTGAAACCCGGCAGATCTCACCGGTCTTCCAGGTGCGGGACGAATTCACCGAATCCTCCGGAGTGAGCGGCCATTCTGGCAGAGAGCGGGCCGCCTGTCAAAGACGGAGCCGGAATCCTGCGGGACGGATAGAGGGGTGACGGCGTCACCCCTCATTGGCTCTTGCAGCGAGAAGGAGAGCTATTTCCTCCCCTTCTTCCCCCCTTTCTTCTTGGCGGCTTTCTTCTTCTTCGGAATGGCCACTCACCCCCTTTCGCATCTCGAATGGGTCGCCCCCCCGAACGGCGGTGGCCCTGTCCGAGGTGCGGGGGGCGCCTTAGCGGCCGCACCGGCGTCCGCCGGCAAGACGACTTTCTCGCGCGCCACGATCGTCGGTCGAAAAAATATTCGTCGTTTCTATAACATCGATGCCGCCGACTGTCAATACGAAGGCGGACGACATGCTTGGCTGTCGCACGGGAACAGACGGGTCGGCATCGGAGACTGCCCGGCGGCAATCGTGTCGGTTTTCAGCTCACGGGGAACAAGGGAACGTGTTGGGCCGTGTCCGCCCCGCGCTGTCCGTCCCGAGGTCGCCTTCGACGCCGGCCCGGCTGCCGCTCGGCAGATAGAAGACGGCCTTGCCCCGGGGCGGCTGGAACGGGTCGAGGAGCGATGTGTCGCTCAGGCCGCAGGTCCGGGCGGCCAGAGGGTAGACGGATGGATCCTGCGTGTAGATCCCCGAAGAAAAAAGAACGGAGAGGTCCCCGCGATAGACGTTCCAGGAATCGAAATTGATTTCCGGCGTCCAGAACAGTCGATCACCCGGCGCGAGGCTGACATGGATGAAGTTGTCGTCCAGGTCGCAGAGATCCCCCTGGCCATCGTGGTCGAAATCGATCTGCTGAGGATTGGCGACCGTCGGGCAGTTGTCCTGCCCCCCGCACAGACCGTCGAGGTCCGGGTCGTTGATGGTGTCGCCGGGGCACGGATCGCAGGCGTCGCCCACTCCGTCGCCATCGGAATCGAGCTGTGAGACGTCGGCGTTTCTGGGGCAGATGTCCGAGGCGTCGGAGATGGAGTCGCCGTCGCAGTCACCGGCGATCGCGGAAGGGCAGAGATTGGTGAAGCTTGGGCCAGAGGTGCGAATGTCGCAGCTGCGGGCCTGCAATGCGATCGTGCCGGGCAAGGCCGCGCCGATGTTCAGGATGGCATTGCTTCCCCCGCCCACACTCAACCTCAGGGAATGGCCCACCAGGGACAGCCGGGGTTCCCAGGGCTGGCCATCATAAGGGACGATCGGCATTTCGAAGATTGGAAATTGGGCGTTACCATTCCTTTCTTCATAGACCTGCAGCCTGCCCTTGGAGTAATTGAAGTTCATCCACACTGCGCTCGTACCGTGCACGGTGGCGCAGCAGCCTCCGGGCAGCACGGGCTCGCGCAGGAGGAGGGCGATGGTCACGGAGTCATTTTCTCCATGGTCTCGCTTCATGAGCGTGAATTTCATGTAAAAGTTGAAGTCGAGCCAATCCAGAGGCGTCTGTCGCACAGCGAAGACCAGGGCATTGAAGGTCCCGTCCATGACGACCCCGCTACCGGACGGATCGGGCG
>JACOUZ010000116.1 GCA_016177515.1 Acidobacteriota bacterium | reverse complement strand
GGATGGGGGGGATCTTCAAGAAGGGAACGCCCGATGAGATAGCGATTCAGGAGGACGTCAACACCCGCAAGGGCGTCGAGCGGATCATCCGACACGCCTTCGAACACGCGCGCAGGATGGGACGCAAGCGGGTGCTGATGTCGGACAAGAGCAATGCGCTCATCTACGGCCATGACCTGTGGCAGAGGACGTTCTGGCAGGTGGCCCCCGACTATCCGGGGATCGAAGCGTCACACATGTACGTGGACGCCCTGGCGATGCAGATGGTGAAGGACCCGTCGCCCTTCGAAGTGATCGTCACCTGCAACATGTTCGGCGACATCCTCAGCGATCTGGGAGCGCAAATCCAGGGAGGGCTGGGGTTGGCCGCGAGCGGCAACCTGCACCCGGGGCGCACGGGGTTGTTCGAGCCGGTGCACGGCTCCGCCCCGAAGCATGCCGGCCAGAACGTCGCCAATCCGATGGGGGCCATCCTGTCCTGCGTCATGCTGCTCGACGAGGTCGGGCGGACCGCCGAAGCCCGGCTTCTGGAGGAGGCGGTCAAGGGTTGCGTGCGCGAGGGCCGCACGACGCGCGACCTGGGCGGGAGCCTGGGACCGCGCGGAGTGGGCGAGGAGATCTGCCGGCGCGTTCGGGCCGGCAGTCCGATCTAGCCGGTCCGAGTATTGCGTCACGGACCGGGGACCGTGGCGCCGCCCGGCGCCGCGGGGGACGCTTCCTTCTTTTCGGCGACGGTCAGGGCCAGAATGCGGCCCTCGTCGCGGCCGTATCCCAGGGCCACGCGGTCGTCAATCCACAGGGGCGCCGTCGTGAACCACTCTCCGGGGACCTCGAGCGCGAAGCGCCCGACCGTTTGCAGCCTCGGGAGCGCCAGCCCCACCACGCTCGCCTCCGTGAAGGGCACCACCAGAAGATGGTCGCCGAGCGACGCTGGATCGGCGTCCAGGCGGTGGCCGAGGCGGACGCGCGTCAGCTGGTGGCCGTTTCTCTTGTTCAGGACGTAGATGTCGTTGTCGTAGCACAGAACGTAAAGATACGGGCCGCGGGTGATCGAACGCGCCGAGCTCGTCGCGCCGGTGCGCGTGGTCCAGCAGCGGCGGCCGCTCTTGAAGCGGAGGCTGCGGATCGTCCGATCGGCCGCCGCGAAGAAGACCCTCCCCGCGTCGAACAAGGGCGGTGACGTAATCGCGTGTCCGGCCGAGTGCCTCCAGAGAGGCTTCAGCGACATCTCGTCGAAGGCCAGCACGAAGCCATGGTCGGTTCCGATCAGGATGGTCCGCGGGGCCGGCTCCGGCGCCGTCGCAGGGCGTCCGGGGAGGGCCTGACGGGCCTCGATCCGGCCGCTCTCCGCGTCGATGGACAACAGTGTTCCGTCGAGGGTGCCCACCAGGACGCGCCGGCCAAAAACGCGCACGGGCACCGCCGGTCCGCTGCCCAGATCGGCCGACCACGCGGGGAGACCGTCGCTTCCCTTCAGGGCCGTCAGCCGGCCTGCCGCAGTCGCCTGAAACACCAGCGTCCCGTCGCTGGCCGGCCCCACGGTCAAGTGAGAATCCATAGATGTCCTCCAGGCGACCTCGCCGCTTGTGGAATGGAGGGCGGCCACCTCGCCGTCGCGGCTGGATACCACGATCGCCACCGGGGTCGCGATCGGGTCTCCTGCCAGCGGCGTCTTGAAGCCGCTCCAGGTCCAGGCCGGCGTGAAGACGAGCTCCGGCAGGCTGTCGTCCTCCCGCATCTCGAGGCTCCATTCGACCGGCTGGCTGCGGAAGACGGTCTTCAGGCGCCGATCCGCCAGGGCCGGGACGGGGAGCAGAATCCCGAGGCAGGAAATTGCCGCTGCAAGCGTGCGCGCCGAGGGGCGCACGCGGAGGGAGCCGCACGGTCGCATCATCCCGGACATTATAGCCCGCGCGCCTGCTTCCTCCCGGGCGGACGGGTATGCTATTCTGCACGCCCTTTCGCGGCGCGCCGCGCGCGGCGCGCGATCCGGAGCGCAGCATGATCGAGGCACAGAAGGGCACGCGCGATATCCTGCCCGGCGAGATCGCGCGCTGGCAGCTCGTCGAGGCGCAGGCTCGCGCCACCTTCGAGCTCTACGGCTTCCGCGAGATCCGCACCCCGATATTCGAGAGCACCGAATTGTTCTCCCGCACCATCGGCGAAGCCACCGACATCGTGTCGAAGGAGATGTACACCTTCCTGGATCGCAAAGGCCGCTCGCTGACGCTGCGGCCCGAGAACACCGCGCCCGTGGCGCGCGCCGTGATCGAGCACCAGATGCACCGGGGCGCGGGCCTGCAGCGCCTCTACTACATCGGGCCGATGTTCCGCTACGAGCGTCCGCAGAAAGGTCGCGCGCGGCAGTTCCACCAGATTGGCGTGGAAGTGTTCGGCAGCGAGCATCCCGCCGTGGACGCCGAGACGCTCGAGATGCTGATGGCCTTCCTGGAAAGCCTGGGAATAGCCGGGGCCGAGCTGGCCGTGAACTCGGTCGGTTGTCCCGTCTGCCGGCCGGCGTACCGGGAGGCCCTGCTCGCCTACCTCCGGCCGCACCGGGACTCCCTGTGCGAGGATTGCAGGCGGCGCCTGGCGGAAAACCCGCTGCGCTGCTTCGACTGCAAGGTGCCGGCCGATCAGGAAACGATGTCGGCGGCGCCTCCCATCACGGAGTCACTCTGCGCTGCCTGCCGCGATCACTTCGCGCGGCTGGTGGCGCTCCTGGAGGCCCTCGCCATCCGGCACCGGATCGAGCCGCGCCTGGTCCGCGGCCTGGATTACTATCGGCGCACGTCGTTCGAGGTGACCGTCCCGGGGCTCGGGTCCCAGAACGCGCTTCTGGGGGGCGGGCGCTACGATGGCCTGATCCGCGATCTGGGCGGGCCGGATGTTCCCGGGTTCGGCTTCGCGGTGGGGGAGGAGCGCCTGGTCCTGTCGCTCCCGGCGGCCGCCGCCGCGGCAGAGGGCGCGCCGGACATCTACATGGCGGCGATTGGAGAAGAAGGGGTCGCTCGGGCGCTCGTGGTGGGGCGTTGGCTTCGGAGGACGGGCAAGCGGATCGTTCTCGAGCCGCAGCCCGACAAGAGCCTGAGGGCGCAGATGCGCCGGGCGCACGACCTGGGGGCGGCGTTCGTGCTCATCATCGGAGAGAGCGAGGTGCGGGAGGGGTCGGTGACCATCCGGAGGATGGCGGACGGCACGCAGGAGCGGGTCGCGGCGCAGCGCGTCGAAGGGAGGTTGCGGGAGATGGCCGGTGCCTGAGGCCCCCGGGTTTCCCCAGAGGACCGCCACCTGCGGCGCGCTCAGGGCGCCTGAGGCCGGGCGGGACGTGGTCTTGCTCGGGTGGGTGGACAGCGTCCGCGATCACGGCGGGCTCCTGTTTCTCGACCTGCGCGACCGCTACGGCGTCACCCAGGCGGTGTTCAACCCGGAGAAGGCCCCGGAGGCCTTCGCCGCCGCCAAGAGCGTGCGCCCCGAGTACGTCGTGGCGGCGCGCGGTCGCGTGGTGAGGCGCGATCCCGCCAACGTCAATCCGGGCCTGCCGACCGGAGAAATCGAAGTGCAGTGTTCCGTCCTCGAGATCCTGAACCTGTCGGAACCCCTGCCCTTCCCGCCGGGAGACGAGGCGGGCGTCGCCGAGGAGGTCCGCCTGCGCCACCGCTACCTCGACCTGCGCCGCCCGCGCCTGCAGCGCATCCTCGAGACGCGCCACCGGGTCCTCCTGGCGGTGCGGCGCTACTTCGACGCCCAGGGCTTCCTCGAGATCGAAACGCCGATTCTGACCCGCAGCACACCGGAAGGATCGCGGGAATACCTCGTGCCGTCGCGGGTGAATCCGGGGCGGTTCTACTCGCTGCCGCAATCGCCGCAAATCTACAAGCAGCTCCTGATGGTGGCGGGATACGATCGCTATTTCCAGATCGCCAAGTGCTTCCGCGACGAGGATCTGCGCGCCGACCGCCAGCCCGAGTTCACGCAGATCGACGTCGAGATGTCGTTCCCGGATCCGGAGGCCCTTTATGCCCTCATGGAGGGGCTGATGGAGGAGATCTTCCGGGCGGCCGGTCTCTCCATACAGGGTCCCTACCCGCGCCTGTCGTATCAGGAGGCGATGGACCGGTTCGGCAGCGACAAACCGGACGTCCGTTTCGGCCTCGAGATCAGGGACGTGACCCACTCCCTGGCCGCGAGCCCGTTCCGGGTGTTCTCCGATACCGTGGCCAGGGGGGGCGCGGTCAAGGCGATCCTGGTGCCGGGAGGGGGCGCCTGGTCGCGCCAGCGCCTGGACAACCTGGTGGAGGCGGCGAAGGGGCTGGGCTCGAAGGGACTGATCTGGATCAAGTCTGCGGGCGGGACGATCCAGTCGCCGGTCCTGAAGCACCTGACCGAAGAGGGGTGCAGGGCGGTCCTCCGGGACCTGGGTGCGGCGTCCGACGGCCTGGCGCTCCTGGTCGCCGACACCTGGAAGAGCGCCTGCACGATACTCGGAGCCCTGCGCCTGTCGATCGGCCGGTCGGAGAAGTTGATCGACGAAAAACGCCACGCCCTCCTGTGGGTCCACGAGTTTCCTCTGTTCGAGCTCAGCGACGAGGAGGGCCGACTCGTGTCCTGCCATCACCCGTTCACTTCGCCGCGGCCGGAGGACGTGCCCCTTCTCGACGGCGAGCCCGCCCGGGCCCGGGCGCTCGCCTACGACCTGGTCCTGGACGGGATGGAGGTGGGGGGCGGGAGCATCCGGATCCACCGCAGCGACCTGCAGGCGAAGGTGTTCGAGGTGCTGGGCATCGGCCGGGAGGAGGCGGAGACGAAGTTTGGATTCCTGCTCACGGCGCTGCGCATGGGGGCGCCGCCGCACGGCGGCATCGCCCTGGGTGTCGATCGCATCATCGCCCTTTTGACCGGCTGCTCCTCCATAAGAGACGTGATCGCCTTTCCCAAGACGACCAGCGGCATCGACCTGATGAGCGGGGCCCCCTCCCGGGTGACCGAAGCGCAGCTCACGGACCTCTCGATCCGTGTCGATCTCCCTCCCGATCTGCGTCCCTCGTCGAAGTAAAGCTCTGTAAACGCTGGACTTGTACGGTCTTTTCGGGGGGCATTTCATTGACAACGGGGGCGCCGGGTGTTAACTTACGGCCATGGCAGAAGGCACGATCAAACGCTGAGGGGCACACCGCGCCGGATGCGAAAAGTCGCACTTCCCGAGGAAGTCCTCGTCGACGTTTTCGGACACTACGACGAAAACCTCAAAGCCATCGAGAAGGATCTGGGGGTCCGCGTGTCGGCGCGCGGCACCGAGGTGATCGTGCAGGGGGATCCCGATAAGGAAGCGCTGGCCGCCAACCTGATCGATCAGCTCGTCGGCGTGGTGCGGGGCGGGTACGCGCTCAAGAGAGGGGACGTCGAGATCGCCGCCCGGCTCCTGCGCGACAATCGCTCCGCCGTGCTGCACGAGTTCTTCGCGGCCGGACGCCTGCGCGCCACCAACGGCCGGTACGTCACGCCCAAGAGCCTGAACCAGAAGCTCTATCTTGACGCCATCCGGGACAATGACCTGGTGATCGCGATCGGTCCCGCCGGAACCGGGAAGACCTACCTGGCGGTCGCGGCCGCCGTCAGCCATCTCTCGGAAAAGAAGGTGGAGCGGATCATCCTGTGCCGGCCGGCGGTCGAAGCCGGAGAAAAGCTCGGCTTCCTGCCAGGCGACATGGCGGAGAAAGTCGACCCGTACTTCCGTCCGCTCTACGACGCGCTCTATCACCTGCTCGACCGGGACCGGGCGAACGCGCAGATGGAGCGCGGCGCGATCGAGATCGCCCCTCTGGCGTTCATGCGCGGGCGCACGCTGAACAACTCGTTCGTGATTCTGGACGAGGCGCAGAACACCACGTCGGAGCAGATGAAGATGTTCCTGACCCGGCTGGGCGCCAACTCCAAGGCGGTCATCACCGGCGACATCACCCAGGTGGACCTGCCACCGGGGCGGACCTCCGGGCTCATCGAGGCGCAGGCGGTGGTCGCGGCCGTTCCGGGGATCCGCTTCGTGTACTTCGACGAGTCGGACGTCGTGAGGCACCACCTGGTGCAGAGCATCATCAAGGCCTACGAGGCCTATCGCAACGGCCGCAAGCCGGAGCCGGCCGTCGCCCCTGCGCGCCCGAGGCGCCGCGGGCCCTCCCGCCGCGGCGCGCGTCCTTCGGTCGATCCCGCCAAGCGGGACTGAGACGGACTTATGGCCGAGTCTCCACCCGAGCGCCGGGACGTTTCGGCCGCCCGCCGGCCAGGCTACCTCGCGGCACTCCGGGCCGGGATGCACGACTCCATGGAGAGGATTTACGCCTCCAGGGCGCCCTGGGCGCTACTCTTTTTTGTCGTGGTGACGCCCCTGGCGCTCGGGCCGCGGCTCGTCCCCGATCCCGCCGCGCCGCCGGCGGGATCGGTCGCCGCCTTCGATGTCCTCGCCTCCGAGACACGCGAATTCACGGACGAGGGGACGACGCGCGAAGTGCGCGCCGCGGCCCGCGATTCGGTCCGCCCGATCTACGACCTGGACAGCCGCACGATGCAGGTCGCGCTCGAGCACCTGGCGGCGGCCGCTTTCGAGCCGGCCATGAGCTCGCGCCTGGAGCAGGCTCTGCGCGCGGTCTACGCGCGACGCATCGTCGGCAGCCGCGCCCTGCTGCCGGCGGCGGGGCGCGTGACCCTGCGCGACACGCACGCCGCCCGGGAGTGGGACGAGGAGGCGCCGGCCGCGGCGCTGTCGCTGGAGGAGGCGCGCCGGCTGGCCCTGGCGGCCCTGCGGGCGGCGGGCGCCGGGCGGCAGGAGATGCGCGCCGCGGGGGTGTTCCTGCAGGACCTGGTCACGCCCAACATGGTGTTCAACGGGACGCTCACGGAGAGCCGGCGGCTGGAGGCGTCGGCGCGCATCGAGCCTCTGGTCGTGCGCATACCCAAGGGCAAGGTCCTGCTCCGCCGCGGGGAGGTCGTCGGAGAGGGGGCAGCCCGCACACTCGCCGGCTACGTGCACGCCGGCGCCGGGCAGAGGAGCTTCAGGGTCCTCCTGGGGAGCGTCCTGTTCGTGGGGCTCCTCCTGCTGTTCATGTCCCGGTACGTCGATTCCCACCGGAGGGCGCACCGCCGGGAGGGCCACCTGTTCGCCCTCCTGGTCCTGGTCACGGTGTTCGCGCTGGCGGTCGATCGCGGCTTCCTGTGGCTGTTCGATCGCATGGTGGTCTCCCTCCGCGCCGAGCCGTACTCCAACCCGGCCCTGTACAGGTACATGGTGCCGATGGCGGCCGGCGCCATGCTGATCACCCTTTTGGCCGGCAGCCGCGTGGCCGCGGCGTACACCCTGTTTCACGTGCCTCTGTTCGGGATGATGGTGCGCTGGGAGGTGCCGCTTCTCCTGTACTGCCTGATCAGCAACCTGGCCGTCATCCACGGGATCAGCGGGTACCGCCGGCGCACGGCCCCGATCCAGGCGGGTCTGATGCTGGGCGCCATCAACGCCGCCGCCATCCTCGCGCTCCAGGGCCTCCCGGGCGCGCCGGCGCGGGCGTCCCACATCGTTTTCGAGATGGCCTGCGGATTCGGGGGCGGCGTTCTGGTGGCGGTCCTGGTGTCGTTCCTGCTCCCGCTCCTGGAATCGATGTTCAACATCCTGACCGACGTGCGCCTCCTGGAGCTCTCGAACCTCAACAACCCGCTGCTCCGGCGCCTGGCGGTCGAGGCGCCCGGTTCATACAATCACAGCGTGATCGTCGGCACGCTCGCCGAAGCCGCCGCCGAGGCGATCGGCGCCAATGCGCTGTTCTGCCGCGTCGCCGCCTACTATCACGATGTGGGGAAGATGCTGAAGCCGAGCTATTTCATCGAGAACCAACGGGAAGGGGACAACCGGCATGACCGGTTGAGCCCGCACATGAGCGCCCTGGTCATCGCCAGCCACGTGAAGGAAGGGTATGAGCTGGCGAAGAGTTACGGGCTGCCGCAGGCGGTCCTGGACATCATCCCGCAGCACCACGGCACGCGGAAGATCAACTACTTCTACCAGAAGGCCCTGCAGTCCGGGAGCGAGGCGACCGGGGACGTGCAGGAGTCGGACTACCGTTATCCCGGCCCCAAGCCGCAGACGAAGGAGGCGGCGATCTTCATGCTCTCCGATTCGATCGAGGCCGCGGCCCGGACGCTGGAGGATCCCTCGCCCGCCCGTTTCAAGGGACTGATCCGCACGATCGTCTCCGACGTGGTCCTGGACGATCAGCTCGACGAGTCGGATCTGACGTTTTCGGACCTCGAGAGGGCCGAGGGGGCGTTTCTCCGCACCCTGAGCAGCATCTACCACCACCGCATCGACTATCCAGGCTTCGACTTCGAAAGGACGCCGGAGCGGTCCTTCCACGGGAGCCGGACGCACGACGATCCCCCCCCGACGATGAAGAGATGGGGACGGTAGAGATCGTGGTGGCCCATCCTGCCGGCCGGCGCCTGGCTCCCCGCTGCTCGAGGCTTTTGAAGCGTCTCCTGAAGGAAACCGGCAGGCGGGGCGCCGGGATCACGCTTCTGCTCGCCTCGGACCGGGAAGTGCGGCGGCTGAATCGGGCGTGGCTCGACCGAAACCGGACGACGGACGTGCTGTCCTTCCCGGCGCGGGGCGATCTGGAGCCGGGGCAGCCCCACCTGGGAGAGATCGCCATTTCGGTGTCCCAGGCGGCCCGCCAGGCGCGCCAGGCGCGCTGGCCGCTTCGGGACGAGATTTCCCTTCTGTTGACACATGGTTTTCTGCACCTTCTCGGCTACGATCACGAAGCGGACGGTGGCGAGATGCGGCGCCTGGAGGAGGGCCTCCTGGACCGCGCCGCCGGCGTCCGCCTGGCGCGGCGCCGAATGCCCTGGGGAGAAGCGAGGGCGGCGTCCGGGAAAGGGCGCAGGAAGCGCCCGGAGGATTGCGTTCCATGAGCGAAATCAAGGAAGGCCCCGCGCCTGTCCTGCCGGAAACGGGAGTCGTCACGGAAGGGTTCCGCTGCGGCTTCGTCGCCCTGGCCGGACGGGCCAACGTCGGCAAGTCGACCCTGATGAACCGCCTCGTGGGGGCGAAGCTGTCGATCGTCTCGGAGGTCCCCCAGACCACGCGCTTCCCGGTGCGCGGCATCCTGCACCGGCCGGGACTCCAGATCGTCTTCATCGACACGCCCGGCATCCACAAGCCGCGCTACCGCATGAACGAGGAAATGGTCCGCCTGGCGATGCGCGTCCTGAGGGAGGTCGACCTGGTGGCCGTGATGGTGGACGCTTCCGAAGGCCTCGGTCCGGGCGATCGGTTCGCCTTCGATCTGCTGCGACAGGCGCGATCCAGATGCGTGCTGGTCCTCAACAAGATCGACGTGATGCCGAAGGAGACCCTGCTGCCCCAGATCGAAGAGGCCAGCCGCACCTCCCTGTTCGAGGAGATCGTCCCGGTGTCTGCGTTGAGCGGAGAGAACTGCGACCGGCTGGAGACGGTGATCGCCGCGCGCATGCCCCCGGGACCGCCGCACTTTCCCGAGGACATGCTGACCGATCTGCCCCAGCGCCAGGCGATTGCCGAGCTGATCCGCGAGCAGGTTTTCATCCAGACCCGGCAGGAGGTGCCGCACGCCTCGGCCGTGATGGTCGACCTGGTGGAAAAGGACGATAAGGGCCTGGTCAAGATCCACGCCACGGTCGTGACCGATCGCGATTCGCAGAAGGGGATCCTCATCGGGGAGGGAGGGCGGATGATGAAGGCGATCGGCACGGCGGCGCGCCGCGGGCTCGAGGAGTACCTGGCCGCCCGCGTCCACCTGTCTCTGTGGGTCAAGGTCAAAAGGAACTGGCGCGACGACACCTCCCTCCTGCGCCTCATCGGGCTGCCCGTCGCCTAGAAGGCGCTCCGGGAGCCCGGACGCACGTCCCGCCCGCACCATGGCGGGGCGGGCGCCCCATTGGGATAGAATGGCCGCCGTTTTCGGACGACCGTCCGCATGGCAGGGATGGTCATCGGTGCGGGGCCATGAAAGACACCACCATCCTTCTGGAATCGGTTCGCAAGCTCCTCCGGAGGGGAGCCACCGTCCATCTTCTCAACATGCTTCTGAAGGTCCGGCCGGCCGACCTGGCGGAGGCCTTCAAGTCGCTCGACGAGCAGGAGAAGTCGGCCGCCTTCCGCCTGCTGGCCGAGCGCGCCGTGCCGCAGGCCGCCGAGCTTCTGGGACACATCCACCCGGCGCACCGCCCCGATGTCCTGCGCGGAATGGGACCGGAAGAGCTCGCCCCGGTCCTGCAGCGCCTGCCGTCTGACGACGTGGCCGAAATCCTCTCGATCTGCCCGCAGGAGGATCGCGATCGGGTGCTGTCGCTGATGCAGAAGGAGGCCTCCGAGGAGATCCAGGAGCTCCTGGAGTACGAGGAAGACACGGCGGGACGCATCATGACGACGCGTTTCCTGGCCCTCCCGGAGGCGACCTCGGTCCAGGAGGCGATCGCCGCGGTGCAGAAGGCCCAGGAAGCGGAGATGGTCTTCTATCTGTATGTCGTGGATGAACAGGGGAGCCTGAAGGGCGTCCTGTCCCTGCGCAGGCTCCTGTCCGTCCCCCCCTCGACCGCCCTGCGCGACATCATGACGACCGACGTGATCTCGGCCCGCCCGGAGACCGACCAGGAGGAGGTGGCCCGTATCGTGTCGCAGTACGATCTTCTGGCGGTCCCGGTGGTGGACGCCGACCATGTCCTGATCGGCATCGTCACGATCGACGACGTGGTCGACGTCATGCGCGAGGAGGCCACCGAGGACATCTACAAGCAGGCCGGCACGTCGGACGAAGAACGGCTGACCAAGTCGACGCTCAAGGCGGCGCGGCTCCGCCTGCCCTGGCTGTTCGCCGCCTTCGGAGGCGGCCTGCTCGGGGCCCTGGTGATCAGGGCCTACACGCCCTGGATCAGCCGGGCGGCGACCCTGGCCTGTTTCATCCCGGTGGTCCTGGGGATGGGAGGGAACATCGGGACGCAGGCCGCCACGATCATGGCGCGGGGCCTTGCGACCGGCCGGATCTCCCTGCGGCTGGTCGGCGAGGTTATCTTCAAGGAGATCCGCATCGCGCTCCTCCTCGGGTCCATGTACGGGACCCTCCTCGGGATCGCGGCGGTCTTCCTGGTGGGGCTCCGGCCGGCGGAAGGTCTGGCCGTGGGGCTGTCGCTGTGGATGTCGATGGCCATGGCGGCGGTCCTGGGGGCGGTGCTGCCGATGATTCTCAAGACCATCCACATCGACCCGGCCGTCGCGACGAGCCCGTTCGTGACGACCGCCGTCGACCTGCTCGGCCTGCTGGCGTTCTTCGGAGTGGCCGGGCCGCGCCTGGCGGGGCCGTAGGGGCAGGACGGGACAGGAGTGGGAGCCGATTGGTGCCGATGAGAGAAACTGAGGCGATGGTGCTGCGGTCGCACCCCCTCGGCGAGTCGGATCGCATCGTGACCTTCCTGACGCGCTCGTCCGGAAAGGTCCGCGGCGTGGCCAAGGGGGCCCGCCGGAGCCGCCGGCGATTCGGCAGCAACCTGGAGCCTCTGAGCCGGGTCAGGCTGTCGTACTTCGAGCGCGAGGGATCGGAACTGGCCCGCATCGAGGGGGCGGATCTTCTGGAGTCGTTCTACCGGCTGCAGGAGGAACCGGAGAGGGGGGCGGTTCTGGCCTGCATGGCGGAGGTCGCGGACGCCTTCGCCCGCGAGCAGCAGGAGGACGAGCCCTACTTCCGGCTCCTGCATGCCGTCCTCCGCGCCATACGGGACGGTCTCGATCTCGGCCCGGGCGCGCGGTACTTCGAGATCTGGACGCTGCGGTTGCACGGGGTGCTGCCGCCCCTGACGGTGTGCGAGCGCTGCGGCGGGGATCTCACGGCCCGCGGCGGCATTTACCATCGCCGCGAGGGAGGGGTGGTGTGCCGCCGTTGTGTTCCCGGCTCCACCCCGGGCAGCGTGATGCTGCCGAAGGGGGCGCTTGCCGCGGCGGCCGCGATCCTGAAGGACGCGCCGGCGGCGCTGATCGGACGATCGTTCGCGCCGGGCGCGCTTGGACCTCTGCAGGGGCTGGCCGAGGCGCTGTTCTTCGATCTCACGGAGAGGCGCTTCAAGAGCTACGAGGTCCTGCGCGCCCTGCGCGGGACGTCGCGGTAGGAGCAGGACGGAGGATGGCTTGGGGCTCAATTTCCAGCAGTTGATCCTGGGCCTGCAGACCTTCTGGGCGGGCGAAGGGGCGGTCCTGCAGCAGCCGTACGACGTGGAGGTGGGGGCCGGGACGATGCACCCGGACACTTTCTTCCGCGTCCTCGGGCCGGAGCCGTGGCGGGTGGCCTATTGCGCGCCGTCCCGGCGGCCGGTCGACGGGCGCTACGGACAGAACCCGTTCCGGGTGTATCGGCACTACCAGTTCCAGGTGATTCTCAAGCCATCCCCGCCGGATGTGCAGGACATCTACCTGCGATCCCTGTCCGCCTTCGGAATCGACCCCGCCGATCACGACATCCGGTTCGACGAGGACAACTGGGAGTCCCCGACGCTGGGGGCGGCGGGGGTCGGCTGGCAGGTGCTCATGGACGGGATGGAGATCAGCCAGTTCACCTACTTTCAGCAGGCCGGGGGGATCGAGCTGAATCCGATCTCCGCGGAGATCACCTATGGGTCGGAGCGCATCGGCATGTTCTTGAACGGCGTGGCCAACGTTTTCGACCTGGAATGGGCGCCCGGCGTCAGCTACGGCGACGTGCGCCTGCAGGAAGAGGTCGAGTTCTCGAGGCACAACTTCGAAGCAGCCGAAGTCGCCCTCCTGAACCGACTGTTCGACCAGTACGAGACGGAGGGACAGAGGCTCCTGAAGCTCGGGCTGGTGCTGCCGGCCTATGACTACGCCCTGCGCTGCTCGCACACCTTCAACGTCCTGGAGGCCCGGGGCGCCATCAGCGTCACCGAGAGGACCGGCTTCATCCAGAGGGTGCGGCGGCTGGCGGTCGGCTGCGCCAGGGACTACCTCAAGGCGCGGGAGGCGCTGGGGTTTCCGCTCCTGAAGCGGGCGGCCGCCGAGGCGCCGCACCCATGACCCCGCGCTCCGGCCCTGACTTCCTGCTGGAGATCGGCACCGAAGAGATCCCGGCGCGCATGATCGAAGGGGCCCTCAAGGACCTGGCGGACGGCCTGTCCTCCGAGCTCCAGACGGCGCGCCTCCTCCCGGATTCCGGCTTCACGCCCTCGGGAAACATCGATCGGTTCGGCTCCCCCCGGCGCCTCGCCGTGCGCGCCCGCGGCATCCGCTCGAGCCAGCCGGACGCGATCGAGGAAGTCACCGGCCCGCCCGTGGGAGCGGCCTACGACGCGGCCGGCAGGCCGACGAAGGCGGCCGAGGGGTTCGCGCGCGCCCAGGGCGTCGCCGTGGCGGACCTGGAGCGCCTCAAGACGCCGCGGGGAGAGTGCGTCGGCGTGCGCCGCAAGGCGGGCGGGCTCAAGGCGCAGGACGTCCTGTCCCGCAGGATCCCTGCCCTGGTCGCCTCCCTCACGTTCCCCAAGATGATGCGCTGGGGCGCGGGGGAGCACCGCTTCGTCCGGCCGATCCATTGGGTGGTGGCCCTTCTCGATCGGACCGTCGTGGACCTGAGCCTCTGCGGAGTCCGCTCGGGGAATCGCTCCCGCGGTCACCGCCTGGCGGGGTCGGAGTGGATCACGATCGCCGATCCCTCCGCGTACCTGGAGGTCCTCAGGGATCACCTGGTGATGGCGGACGGCGAGGCGCGGCGGGGCGCGATCCAGGCGCAAATCCGGGGGGCGGCAGCCGCCCTCGGTGCCCGGATTGCCGCGCCGCCCGGGGCGCCGCCGGGGACCGAGGGGGACGACGAGCTCCTGCAGGAGGTGACCCATTCCGTCGAGTGGCCGCACGTCATCTCGGGGGAGTTCGAGGCCTCGTTTCTCGATCTGCCGAGGGAGATCCTGGTGACGGCGCTGCGTCACCACCAGAAATCGTTCTCGCTCGAGGGGACGCCGGGGCGGGTTCTGAACCGTTTCCTGGCGGTCGCCGACACCCCCGGAGATCCGAGGGGGGCCATTCGCCGGGGGAACGAATGGGTCCTGCGCGCCCGCCTGGCGGACGCCCGCTTCTTCTGGCAGGAGGACAGGAAGGCGGCGCTGCCGGCTCACGCCGCCGCCCTGGAGCGCGTCACGTTTCACGAGAAGCTCGGTTCGTACGCCCGCAAGATTCGCCGCATGCTCGGACTGGCGGAGGCGATCCTTCCTGCCTTCGAGCGCTCGGGGCTGCGGGTGGACGGGGCGGCGGCCCGGGAGGCGGTGCGCCTGTGCAAGGCCGACCTCACGACGCAGATGGTCAAGGAATTCCCCGAGCTCGAGGGAATCGTGGGCGGCCTGTACGCCCGCGCCGACGCCCTGCCGGAGCGGGCGGCGGCGGCAATCTACGATCATTACCGGCCGCGCGGCGCGGAGGACGCCCTGCCCGCGACGCCCGAAGCGGCGGTCGTGTCGCTGGCCGACCGTCTCGACTCGCAGGCGGGGATATTCCTGCTCGGCATCGTTCCCACCGGATCGCGCGATCCCTACGGCCTGCGGCGCTCCGTTCTCGGCACCTGCCGCATCTTGAGCGAGATGAAGGTGCGCCTGTCGCTCGCCGCCCTGATCGGGCAGGCCCTCCGCGGCTACGGGGAGGTGTCCATCGAGGGGGCCGTGCACCCCGACAAGGCGCGGGCGTCCCTCCTGGAGTTCTACCGGGGCCGCCTGCAGCACCTGGGGGAGACGGCCTCCGCGCGCCAGGATTCGGTGCGCGCCGCGCTGGGGGCCTCGATGGACGATCCCTACGATCTGATGATCCGCACGCAGGCGATCGACGCCCTGCGCTCCGAGCCCCGGTTCGAGACGCTGGTCCTGGCGCACAAAAGGATCAAGAACATCCTCAAGGAGCGCCCGGTCCCGCCGCACGACCCGGCCCTCCTGCAGGAGGAGGCGGAGCGTGCCCTGGACAGGGCCCTGCGGAAGGCCCTCCCCCTGATCGAGGCGGCGCAGGAGCGTCTCGAGTACCTGGCGGCGCTGCGCGAGATCGAGCGACTGAGCCCCGAGCTGGATCGCTTTTTCGCCGAAGTCATGGTCATGGCGGAAGACCCCCGGTTGAGAAACAACCGCCTGGGCCTGCTGCGGGGGATCGCCGGCCTGTTTCTGCGCGTGGCCGATTTTTCCGAGATTGCGGTGGGATCCGGGCCCGTGGCCGGGGCCGCCCGGCCGCGGGAGGCGGCACCGGGGACGCGGGAGGCGGGACGCTGATGGCGCGCCGGCTCGTCCACTTCTTCGGGAACGGGACGGCGGAGGGCCATGGCGGGATGAAGGAGATCCTCGGGGGCAAGGGTGCGGGGCTGCACGAGATGACCCGCATCGGGCTGCCGGTGCCGGCCGGGTTCGTCATCAGCACCGAGGCCTGCGAAATCTACCTGACGCGGGGCGGCGAGGCCCTCCGCCGGGCCATTGGCGGAGAGCTCGCGAGAAACCTGGCGCGCCTGGAGCGCGCAACCGGGCGTCGTTTCGGCGACGGGCGCGACCCGCTCCTGGTCTCGGTGCGATCGGGCGCCGCGCGATCGATGCCCGGCATGATGGAGACCATCCTCGACCTGGGACTGAATGAGAAGACCGTGCTCGCGCTGGCGGAGCGCACCGGGAACGGGCGTTTCGCATTCGACGCCTTCCGTCGTTTTCTGGGCGCTTACGGCAGCGTGGTCTTCGGGCTGCCGCGCGATTCCATCGAACGGTTCCTGCAGGAGGCCAGGCTGCGATCGGGCGTGCGGTTCGACACCGAGCTGCCGGCGCCCGCGCTCCAGGAGGTCTGCCGCCGGATCGAGACCCACATCAGTGAGAGCACCGGCCGCCCCTTCCCGCAGGACGTGGAGGAGCAGCTTTGGGGAGCGATCGAAGCGGTGTTCAAGTCCTGGATGGCGGAGAAGGCGGTGACCTATCGGCGGGTGGAGCGGATCACGGGGCTGCCCGGGACCGCCGCGAGCGTCGTGCAGATGGTGTTCGGGAACCTGGGGGAGACCTCCGGCACCGGCGTCTGCTTCACGCGCGACCCCAACACGGGCCACAAGAAGCTCTACGGTGACTTCCTGATGAACGCGCAGGGGGAGGACGTGGTGGCCGGGATCCGCACGCCGATGACCATCCAGAAGATGAGGAAGCGGCTCCCTCGCGCCTACCGCGAGCTCGAACGCGTGCGCTCGATCCTGGAGCGGCACTACCGGGACATGCAGGACCTGGAATTCACCATCGAGGAGGGGCGGCTCTACATGTTGCAGTGCCGCACCGGCAAGCGATCGCCGCGCGCGGCCTTCCGGATCGCCAGGGACATGGCGAAGGAGGGTTTGATCGGCCGCCCCGAGGCGGTGTCGCGCGTCACGCCCCGGGACATCGAGCGTCTCTTCTATCCCGTGCTCGACCCGAAAGTCCCGCGGCGGGAGCTGCAGGGGCGCCTCCTGGCGACCGGAATCGGGGCGGTCCCCGGCGCGGCGTCGGGGGAGGTGGCGTTGACGGCCCGCGCGGCGGAGGAGGCGGCGCGAGCCGGGCGCGCGGTGATCCTGGTGCGGCGCGAGACCTCTCCGGAGGACGTGGCAGGGATGCACGCGGCGCAGGGCGTCCTGACCGCGACCGGCGGCAAGACGTCCCATGCCGCGGTGGTGGCGCGGGGCTGGGGCAAGACCTGCGTGGTCGGCTGCGACCGTCTCTCGATCGACGAAGAGAGGGACCGGCTCCGGATCGGCGAGCGGAACCTGCGCTCCGGCGACCAGGTGACCCTGGATGGCACGGAGGGAGTGGTCTACGAAGGAACCTTCCCGCTTGTCCGGCCCGAGCTGCCGGAAGCCTACCGCGAGGTGATGTCCTGGGCCGACTCCCTGCGGAGGCTGGGGGTGCGGGCCAACGTGGACACGCCGTACGACGCGCGCAAGGCGGTGGAGATGGGGGCGGAGGGAATCGGCCTGTGCCGGACCGAGCACATGTTTTTCGACAGCGAGGAGCGCCGCCTGGCCATCCGGGAGATGATCCTGGCGCAGGGTGCGGAGGCGCGCGAGCGGGCGCTGGCACGGCTACTGCCGTTCCAGAGGCAGGATTTCGAAGGGATCTTCGAGGCGATGGACGGCCGACCGGTGACCATCCGGCTGATCGACCCGCCGCTGCACGAGTTCCTGCCTCACGGCGAGGAAGAGCAGAGGAAACTTGCCGAGCGCGTGCAGCTGCCGATCGAGACCGTGGCGCAGCGTGTGGAGCAGCTGCGGGAGTCGAACCCGATGCTCGGCCATCGGGGCTGCCGCCTCTGCCTCACCCATCCGGAGATCCTCGACATGCAGGTGCGCGCCATCATGGAGGCGGCGGTGGCGGTGCGCCGCCGCGGCGTGAAGGTCCTGCCCGAGATCATGCACCCGCTCATCATGGATCCCAAGGAGTTCGAGATTCTGGCCCGGCGCACGCGCCAGGCAGCCGACCGCGTCCTGAAGGACGAGCGGCGGAAGATTCCATACCTGGTCGGCACGATGATCGAGGTGCCCCGCGCCGCCCTCCTGGCGGACGCGATCGGCGCCCTCGCCGACTTCTTCTCGTTTGGCACCAATGATCTCACGCAGATGACCATGGCCCTGTCGCGCGACGACTCGGGGCGGTTCCTGCCGGACTATGTGGACGAGCAGCGGATCGGCGTCCTGCCGGACGACCCGTTCCAGACCCTCGATCAGGCAGGAGTGGGCCAGCTGGTGCTCTGGGCCATCGAGCGGGGACGCCGGGGACATCCGGGGCTGAAGATCGGCATCTGCGGCGAGCACGGAGGCGAGGCGGAATCGGTCCGTTTCTGTCACCGCGCCGGGATGGACTATGTGAGCTGCTCGCCCTACCGCATCCCGATCGCCCGGCTGGCGGCGGCCCAGGCGGCAATCGAATCGCGGCGACGGGAGAACCCCCGGAAGGCCGGCGCGGCGCGCCGGACGCGTCGCGGGCCCGGCGATGGACGGAGCGGCCCCATCCACGGCGGGAGGCAGCGTGGTCGTCGGCATCCTGTCGCGCAGGCGTAGCCTCTACACGACGCGCCGGCTGGTCGAGAGCGCCCTCAAGCTGGGTCACGAGGCGCGCGTCCTGAACCCGCTGCACTGCTTCCTGGTGCTCAGCCGCAGGGCCCCCGAGATCCACTACCGCGGCCTGGAGGCCGGGACCCTGCATCTGGACGTGGTCCTGCCGCGCATCGGGGCCTCGATCACCGAGCACGGGCTCGCGGTGGTGAACCAGTTCGACATGATGGGCGTGCCGCTGGTCAACAACTCGCAGCCGATCGCCCGATCCCGCGACAAGCTGCGGTCGCTGCAGCTCCTGTCGCGGGCCGGCATCGACATTCCGAAGACGGTGATGGTGAGCGATCCGTCGCAGATTCACCGCGCGCTGGCGATCGTCGGGGGTCCCCCGGCCGTCCTCAAGGTCGTGAAGGGGACGCAGGGGATCGGGGTCATCCTGGCCGAGACCGAGCAGGCCGCCCTCACCGTCCTCGAGACCTTCTGGAACCTGGGGATGAACATCCTGGTGCAGGAATTCATCGAGGAATCGGAGGGGCGCGACATCCGCGCCCTGGT
>JACOUZ010000129.1 GCA_016177515.1 Acidobacteriota bacterium | reverse complement strand
GCCCTGTACGGCATCGGCTACGCCCCGGAGCACCATCCCCGCCGCGGAGACGGGCCGGGCGCGCCCGAATCCGGCGCCCGGGGAGCAGGCGCTCCCGGCCGGCGACTGGCGGGCGTGATGTTCCCGCTGTTCCTTCTGGCCATGAGCCTTCTGGTCACGGCGCACAGCGTGTTCACCTTTCTGCTGTTCTGGGAGGCGATGACCCTGTCGTCGTACTTCCTCGTGGTGGGCCCGGGCGAGCGCCCAGAAAAACTGGATGCGGGGCGCTGGTACTTCGGGATGGCGCACGCCGGGTTCGCGCTCATCGCCGCCGCCCTTTGGCTTCTGGCCGCGGGCTCCGAGACCGGCGGCTTCGACGAGATCCGCGCGATCGCGCCCGGCCTCGCCGCCACGCCGCGCCTGGCCGTCTTCCTCCTCGCCCTCTGCGGGTTCGCCTCGAAGGCCGGCCTCGTCCCCCTGCACGTCTGGCTCCCGAAGGCCCATCCCGCCGCGCCCAGCCACGTCTCGGCCCTGATGTCGGGTGTCATGCTGAAGATGGGCCTGTACGGCCTGTTGCGCACCGGCCTCGATCTCCTGGGGGGCGGGCCGCCCTGGTGGGGAGGCCTGATCCTGGCTTTGGGGGCGGTCTCGGCCCTCGGAGGGATCCTGCCGGCGCTGGTGGAGAACGACCTGAAGCGCCTCCTGGCCTACAGCAGCGTCGAGAACCTGGGGATCCTGTTCATGGCGGCCGGCATCGGCTTCGTATTCCATTCCTATGGCATGGCCGGCCTCGCGGCGCTGGCCCTGGCCGCGGCCCTGTACCATGCCATCAACCATGCCGCGTTCAAGGGGCTCCTGTTCCTCGGTTCGGGGGCGATCCTGCAGGCGACCGGCACGCGCGACATGGAGGAGATGGGCGGCCTGATCAAGAAGATGCCGCAGACCGCCGCCTGTTTTCTGGTCGGCGCCGCGGCCATCGCCGCCCTCCCGCCGCTCAACGGCTTCGCCAGCGAGTGGATGATCTTCCAGGCGCTCCTCGCAGGCGCCGCGCTCCCCCACCCCTTCATGGCCGCCATGATGGGAATCGCCGCGGGGATCCTGGCGCTGACCGGCGGGCTCGCCGCCGCCTGCTTCGTGAAAGCCTTCGGGATCCCGTTCCTGGCGATGCCGCGCTCGGACCGTGCCGCCCGGGCGCTGGAGGTCCCGGCCTCGATGCGCCTGGGCATGGGCCTGCTCGCCTCGGCCTGCGTCCTCCTGGGCGTCCTGCCTTTCGCCATAGCGCCGCTCCTGTCGCGGGCGTTCCGCGACGTCCCGGGACTGGCGCAGGAGCGGGCGGCTTTCCGGATCGGCCTGTTCATGGAGGCCGGCTCGGGGCCTTCGAGCATTTCCCCCGTGTTCCTGGCGGCGTGCCTTCTGGCCGCCGGGGTGGCCCTGCTCGCGGCGCTCCGCCTGGCCGGCGCCTCCAGGAGGACGCGCCCGGCCGAAACCTGGGGCTGCGGCCGCGCCGTCCATACGGCGCGCATGGAGTACACCAGCACCGCCTTCGCCGAGCCGCTGCGCCGCGTCTTCGCGGACCTGTACCGCGCGCGGAAAGACCTCGAGATCGAGTTCCACCCCGAGTCGAAATACTTCGTGCGCTCGATCCAGTACCAGAGCCGCCTGCGCGCCTTCATCGAAGAGGCGATCTACCGGCCCCTTTTCGACCTGGCGCGCCCCTTGGCCTCGACCGGCCGGCTGATCCAGAGCGGCTCGCTGCACCTGTACATCGCCTACATCGTCGCGGCGCTACTGGTCCTGCTCCTGCTCGCAAGATGGCTATGAGGCGGCATCCGTGATCCCGTACCTGCTGGAGGCGCTGCAGTGCCTCCTGACCCTGAGCCTCGCGCCGGGACTGATCGGCCTGGTGCGCCTCCTCAAGGCGCGCCTGCAGGGACGGCGCGGGCCGCCGGCGTGGCAGCCGTACCGCGATCTCGCCAAGCTGCTCGACAAGGAGCGCGTCGTGTCGACCCAGGCGTCGTGGATCTTCCACGCCACGCCGCACCTGGTGTTCGCCAGCACCCTCGTCGTCAGCCTCCTCGTCCCCCTGGTCGCGGCCCCCTTGCCGTTCGACCGCGCGGGGGACCTGATCGTCGTAGTGTACCTGCTCCTGCTCGGGACCTTTTTCCTGGCGCTCGCCGGGCTGGACACGGCCTCGCCCTTCGGGGGAATGGGGGCGAGCCGCGAGATGACCATCGCCGCCCTGGCCGAGCCGACGATCGCCCTGGCGATCTTCGGCATGGGGGCGGGCGCCGGCTCGACCAACCTCGGCGAAATCGTGGCGCGCACGCTGGCCCACCCGGAGGCCACTCTCAGCCCGGGACACCTGATGGCGTTCGCGGCCCTGTTCATCGTCATGCTCGCCGAGTGCGGCCGCCTGCCCGTGGACAACCCGGCGACGCATCTCGAGCTCACCATGATCCACGAGGCGATGATCCTGGAGTACTCCGGCCCTTCGCTGGCGCTCCTCGAGTGGGCGGCGCACATGAAATTCTTTCTCTTCCTGTCGCTCCTGTCAAACCTGGTCTGCCCCTGGGGGGTCGCCGTGGAGCTGTCGCCGCGGTCCCTCGCCCTGGCCGTTTTGGCCCTCGCCGGCAAGCTCGTGGTGCTGGCGGTCGCCGTCACCGTGCTGGAGACGCGGCTGGCGAAGCTGCGCCTGTTCCGGGTGCCGGAGCTTCTGGGCGTGTCCTTCATCCTGGCCCTTTTGGCCATCACGTCGTCTTTCCTCGTGAGGTAGCGCCGTGGCGCCGGCCCTGTTCTCGCGGCTCGTCACCCTGGCCTCGAGCCTCGTGCTCCTGTCGGGCCTGGCGGTGCTCTGGCGGCACAGCCTGGCGGCCTACATCCGCACCTTCGCCCGGCAGTCGTTCCTGATCGTCCTGGCCATCCTCCTGATCGCGGCCCAGGAGCGCGACGTCCGGCTGTGCGTCGTCGCCGCCCTGGTGCTGGTCCTCAAGGTCGTCCTGATCCCGCGCGTGCTGCACCGGGTGCAGCGCCACGTTGCCGCCGATTTCGAGATCCATCCCTACGTCAACACGCCCCTCAGCCTGGTGATCACCGGCATTCTGACCCTGCTGTCCTACGCCGTCGCCGCTCCCGTCGTGTCGCTGGCGGATCTCCCGACCCGCGGGGGGATCCCCCTGGCGCTCGCCACCGTGTTCGTCGGGCTGTTCATCATCATCAGCAGGCGCAGCGCCCTCAGCCAGATCATCGGCTTCCTGATCCTGGAGAACGGCATCGCGCTTCTGGCGGTCCTGGCGACTTTCGGCGTGCCGCTCATCGTCGAGCTGGGCGTGTTCCTGGACGTCCTCCTGGGCGTCCTGGTGATGCAGGTGTTCGTCTACCGCATCCGCGAGACCTTCGACACGATCGACGTCGATCGCATGAAAGACCTGAGGCACTGAGGGATGCTGCTCATCGCCCTGCTCGCCTGCCCGCTCCTGGCCGCCGGTCTGGCCGCGCCCGGCATCCTGGCGCGCGCCTCGGTCGCGCGGGCCGGTGCCGCTCTCTCGGGCCTCGCCTTCCTGCTGTCGATCGTCCTGGCCGGACGCGTCCTGGCCGGCGGCGTGGTGTCGTTCGGCCCGGAGGAGTTCCTGCGCGCCGACGGACTGTCCGCGGTCCTCCTGCTGGTCGTGACCGGCGTCGGCTTCGTCGCCCTGTGGTTCGGGGAGGGCGGGGCCCGCCCGCCGGCCGCCGGGGCCGAAGGCGGCGCGGAGCCCGGCCGGCGGTACCATGCCCTCGCCGGCCTCTTCCTGTTCACCATGCTCCTGGCAATCACCGTCAATAATGTCGGCGTGATGTGGGTGGCGATCGAGGCGACCACCATCGCCACGGCCTTCCTGATCGGGCTGCATCGCTCCAAGGCCGCCCTCGAGGCTTCCTGGAAGTACATCCTGATCGGATCGGTCGGCATCGCGCTGGCGTTCGTCGGCACCGTCCTCGCCTACTTCAACTTCGTGCAGCGCGTCGGCGGCACGCCGTATGCCCTGCACTGGACCGTCCTGTCGCGGGTGGCGGTCCTGCTCGACCCCGACGTCACCCGTCTGGCGTTCGTGTTCGTCCTGGTCGGCTACGGCACCAAGGCCGGCCTGGCTCCCATGCACACCTGGCTGCCGGACGCGCACTCCGAGGCGCCCGCGCCGATCTCCGCCATGATGTCGGGGTCCCTGCTCGCCGTGGCGCTGTATGCCATCCTGCGCTTCAAGGTGGTGGTGGACGCCTGCCTGGGGACCGCGTTCACCGACCGGATGCTGATGCTCACCGCGCTCCTCACCCTGGCGGTGGCGGCGCTCCTCCTGACCCGGCAGGCGAACTACAAGAGGCTCCTCGCCTACTCCAGCGTCGAGCACATGGGGCTCATGTGCCTCGGCTCGGCGCTGGGGACCGCGGGGGTGATCGCCGCGCTCCTGCACGCCCTTTCGCACGCGGCCGCGAAGTCGATGACCATCCTGCTGGCCGGCGCCATCCGCGATCGCTACGGCACCACCAGCCTGGCCTCGGTGCGCGGCCTCCTGCGCGTCATGCCGTGGACGGGCGCGCTGTTCGCGGCCGGCATCCTCGCCCTGCTCGGCCTGCCGCCCGCGGGGCTGTTCCTTTCCGAGATGCTGCTCCTGCGCGCCGGCTTCACGGCGGGGCGCACCTGGGTGATGGGGATCGTGCTGACGCTCCTGGCCATGATCTTCGTCGCCATCCTCACGCACCTGAACCGGATGCTTTATGGCGAGCCTCCCGAGGGAACGTCCCGCGGCGATCAGCCCGGGAGACTGCTGCCTCTCGGTCTCAACCTCGCCGTCCTGATCGTCCTCGGCCTGTGGATCCCGGGGCCGCTCGCGCGCCTGCTCGGGAGGGCGGCGGAGATCTTCGCGCCATGAATCTCGACATGACGCTTCGGGAGCATGGGGCGACCGGCCTGACGATGCAGGGAAACGTCATCCGCTGCGCCCTTCCGCGCGCGGGGGTGAAGAGCCTGGCGCGTCTGCTCCTGTCGCGCTTCGCCCTGGACCTCGAGCTGATGCTGGCCAACGACCGGCGCCCCCGGAGAGGCGGCTTCGAGGTCGTCTGGCTCTGGGCCGACCGGAGCAGGAACGAGTTTCTCGAGATCACGGCCGCGGTCCCCGATCACGATCCGACCTATCCGTCCATCGCCACCCTCTCCTACCCCGCCTCGCGCTACGAGCGCGAAATCCGCGATCTCTTCGGCCTGCGCGCGGAGGGGCACCCCGACCCGCGCCCGCTGGTGCGCCACGGCTTCTGGCCGGAGACCTATCACCCGCTCCGGAAGGACTCGGCGCCTCCCGGGGATTTCCCGGATCAGGGCCAGCCGTTCCCCTTCCAGCAGGTGGAGGGAAAGGGAATCTTCGAGATCCCCGTGGGTCCGGTGCACGCCGGGATCATCGAGCCGGGGCACTTCCGCTTCAGCGTGGACGGCGAGACGATCATCAACATGAAGACGCGCCTCTACTTCACGCACAAGGGGACCGAGAAGCTGCTCGAGGGGCGGCGCCCGGCCGAGGGCGTCGAGCTGGCCGAGCGCATATCGGGCGACACCTCGCTGGGCCACGCCCTCGCCTACTGCCAGGCGATCGAGTCCCTGGCTGGCGTGCAGCCGCCGCCGCGGGCCGCTTTTCTGCGCGTCGTCCTGCTCGAGCTGGAGCGTCTCTACAATCATGTCGCCGATTTCGGCGCCATCGCCGGCGACACCGGCTTCGCCGTCGCCCAGGCGCACGCCCTGCGCATCCGCGAGGGGCTTCTGCGCCTGAACAAGCGCCTCACGGGACATCGCCTGCTGCGCGGGGTCCTTGTCCCCGGCGGCCTGAGCCGCGACCTGCCGGCTGACGGCGCCCTGGCCCGCGAGGTCGAGGCGGCGCTCGCCGATTTCGAGGAGGTCGTCGCCGCCTGCCAGGCCAACAGCATGCTGCTCGACCGGTTGCGGGGCGCCGGGCGGCTGACGCGGCCGACGGCGGCGGACCACGGCGTGCTCGGCTACGTGGCGCGCGCCTCGGGCATCGACCGCGACGCCAGGCGCGACCACCCCTTCGCGGCCTACGGGCAGCTGAAGTTCCGGGTGCCCGTGCTGGAATCAGGTGACGTGGAGGCGCGCGCCCTGATCCGCGTCGCCGAGGTCAGGGAGTCGGCCTCCCTCATCCGCCAGGCTGTCGAAGGCATGCCGGCGGGTCCGGTCGGCGCGACCCCCGGACCGCTGCCCGCATTCGCGAGCGCCTTCGGGCTGGTCGAGGGCTGGCGCGGCGCCATCCTGCACTGGATCATGGCCGGCGAGTCGGGCGGGCTTCATCGCGTGAAGGTGAAGGACCCGTCGTTCGTCAACTGGCGCCCGCTCACCTTCGCGCTCCTGAAGAACATCGTCCCCGATTTCCCGCTGTGCAACAAGAGCTTCAACCTCTCGTACTCCGGGAACGATCTCTAGGATCGGTCCCCGGTTCCCGGGGACGGCGCCGCAGCGCAGCGCGGGGGACGGGGTCGCCTCGCCGGGATCGGCACAGGACGCCGACCGGCTCGTCGCCCCTCGGGTCTCGCGCGCCCGGCCGCTGAAAAGCTGCGGCAACGGGCGCGCTCCGACACGCCCCCGCGCTGCGCTGCGGCGCCGTCCCCCGCACCCGGGTATCCCTTCCCGCCCAAGAGGTTGCTTCGAACGGGACGTCGGAATGGGATCGCGGAGGTGCCAGCGGGGATGTCCGGTAAGGGTGGCGGGCCACACCGCGGCGCGGGGCCTTCGAGGCCAGACGAGGCAAAGAGATGGTCTCGCCGATCCCCGCAGCCGAGCCAGGCCCCTTCCCGCGGTGTGGCCCGCCGCCCCGGACCTGTGCTAGAGTTCCGCGCCTCGCGGCGTTCTGCCGCGGGAAGGGGGCCGCAGGATGGCGCACGCCGCGACCATGAATGAGATCGAGCGCTACGAGAACCAGCTCACCCCGGGATGGGGCAAGCTGATGATGTGGATCTTCCTCTGCTCCGACGCCATGTCGTTCGCCGGGCTCCTGGCCACGTACGGAGCGGTGCGCCTCGGCAGCGACAACTGGCCGAACCCGGCCGCGGTCCTCGACGTGCCGCTCACCGCCGTCAACACCTTCATCCTCATCTGCAGCAGCGTGACGATGGTGAAGGCCCTGTCGGCGATCCGCCATGGCAACCGGAAGGGGCTGCTGCTCTGGCTGGGGGGGACCATCCTCGGGGGCTCCATCTTCCTGGGCATCCAGGCGTACGAATGGACGCACCTGATCCACGAGGGGCTGACGATCCAGGGGAACCCGTTCGGCATCTCGAGCCTCTTCGGGGCCACCTTCTTCATCCTGACCGGCTTTCACGGCTGCCACGTCCTTTCGGGGGTCATCTACCTCCTCTGCATCGGCTTCCGAGGCGCCCAGGGCGCGTACACCGCCGAGAGCAACAGCCCGGTCGAGATCGCGGGTCTCTACTGGCACTTCGTGGACCTGATCTGGATCCTGGTCTTCACCTTCGTATACCTGATCCCCTGAGCCGGCCCCGGAGGATGATGCCCGTGTCGACCAAGACCAACGACCACGCCGAACCGAACTACTGGATGGTCTGGCTCGCCCTCGCGGTCCTGACCGTCATCGAGCTGTACGTCGCCAGGGTGCCCGACGCGAAGGCCTTCGTGATCGTCTCGTTGTGCGCGCTGGCGCTGGCCAAGGCGGCCCTGGTCGCCATGTACTTCATGCACCTGAAATTCGAGAAGTACGCGCTCATGCTGATTGTGCTCAGCCCGCTCGTCCTGTCGGCGGTCATTTACGTCGGGCTCGTGCCGGACGCCATCTCCCACATTCACTGGCTGCCGCGCTAGGAGTGTGTCCGAGTCATCGCATGGGCCGCGCACATGGGGCCTGCGAGTCCCAGGCGTGGCGCGAGGAGGAAACGATGT
>JACOUZ010000128.1 GCA_016177515.1 Acidobacteriota bacterium | reverse complement strand
TGCAATTCCAGGAAGGGCGGGCTGCTTCCCGAGGAGGCCGGCATGCGCCTCGTCCGGTCGGCCGTGAAGCCGCGCTGGCATCCGCTGGTCAAGATCTCCTTCACCACCGGCCAGTACGAGGCCTGGAAGAACTTCCTCGACATCGCCTACTGGAACACCGAGCTGCGCGAGGGCTAGTCGCACGAGGGCCGGCTGCGCGACGGTTGGTTTGCAATGCCCCGGAGCGTGTGTTAACTTCCGAACATGGCCTACTACCGCACGCCGTACAGTCCTCAGGTTGGATTGGGCGGGCGGATCACCCCCGGCGTCAAGGCGCTCCTGATCGCCAACGTCAGCGTCTTCGCTCTCCAGGTCCTGGCGCAGCAGGCCCGCGGCGTCGGCCTCGAGACGATTTTCGGCCTGACCCCCGTTGCGGTGTTCCAGGGCGGCTTCCTCTGGCAGCTCGTCACCTACATGTTTCTGCACTCCACGGGCTGGCTCAGCCACCTGCTCCTGAACATGCTCATGCTGTGGATGTTCGGGACGGAGGTCGAGAAAGGCTGGGGGACGCGCCTGTTCGTGCGCTACTACTTCATCTGCGGCATCGGCGCGGGCATCACGACGTGCCTGTTCAATCTGCCCTTCTACCCCGGCAGCACGACCATCGGCGCTTCAGGCGCGATATTCGGCGTGATGCTGGCGTACGGCCTGATGTTCCCGAACCGCCAGATTCTCTTCTGGTTCATCTTCCCGATGCGCGCCATCAGCTTCGTCCTCTTGTGCGCCGGCATCGAGATGTTCTCACTGCTCAGCCTGCAGGACGGGGTGGCCCACCTCGCGCACCTGGGCGGGATGCTGTTCGGGTATCTCTACTTGAAGCGGGTCTGGAGGATGAAGGATTTCTTTCGAGGGATCGTCTGGCGCTTGCGCCGCCGCCGCTTCAAGGTGATGCGGCCGGATGACGAGAACTACCCCTACCACTGAGCCCAGAGGTCAGTTGCAGACGGCCGGAAGGTAGGACTCCGCCAGCGTCTCCCCGAACCGTTCCTGCACCTGCGCCGGCAGAGACTGGCGCTGCAGGAGCCGGAGCCTGCCGTTGATGAATTCGGCCACCAGCACGGTCCGGGCGTCGGCGCTCGGCATGACGAGCACCAGCCGATTGCAGGCCCGGCTCCCCCCGATGCCCCAGACGGATGCCTTGACGTTGCCGTGACTGATGACGACCGGGACATCGGTGCCGCCCTGGATGGTTCCGTCTCCGGGCAGGATCAACCCCAGCTCCTGGCCGGGGCAGTATCGGGTCTCGCGGCAATTCCTCCAAATGATCGGCGCGTCCGTTCCGCCACGAAACGCCGGAGCCCCGGGGAGGGCGAGCCGCGGCTTCTGCCGGCCCAGGCCGATCACATCGATGGCCCGGGGCGGAGCGAACAGAAGCCCCAGCTCCAGGTCGATCGGCGCGTACAGGTAGCGGTCGGGCCGCGTCACGTAGAACAGGAACGATCCGTCCAGGCCGGAGCCCATGATCGGCAGGTCGTCATCGCCCGATCCGAATGTCAGGAAGCGGAAGCCGGTCCAGGTCCCTGCCGTGAACCGGGCATAGGCGATCTTGCGGTAGACACCGTCGAAACGGCTCCAGACCAGGACGAGAGAGCCGGTGCCGTCCGCCGCGAGGAAGGGGGCCGAATCCTGGGCGAGGTCGCCGGTCGGTGGGACGACGCCGGTGCGCGTCCCGGCGGCGTCGGTCACCGAGAAGGCAATCGACGAGATCGTGGCGGCCTGTCCGGGGACGGCGCGGCCGCGCTGCTCCCATACCGTGACCAGCGAGCCGTCCCCCGCTCTCAGGAAACGGGAACCGGCGGAGGCCGGCAGGCAGGCGGCGGCCAGGCACAGAAGCGCCGCGGCCCCCATCCCGGTCATTCTCGCCTGCGTTCGTCCGCCCACGGCCCCGCTCCTAGAAGGGGTTCTTCAGGTTGAGTATGTTGCTCACGTCGAAGGTCCTGAGGAACTGCTTCAGCACCGGCAGGTGCGGGTACAGCTCCTGCAGCTTGTCGAAGTAGAAATCGCTGCGCTCTTCGTTCTCCATGAGCAGGTTCACCTCGCCGAGCAGGTAGTAGCAATTCTTCAGGATGTCTTTGTAGTCCCTCTCGGCGGCGATCGCCAGGGCCTTCTCACCATACTCCTCGGCCCGCTTCAGCTCCTTGAGCTGCATGTAGGCGAAGCACAGGTCCTGGTAGCATTCGACGAGGCAGCGCGTGTTGCCGTTGGCCAGGGAGATTTGCAGCGCCTCGAGGATGGTGGCGATCCCCTGGTGGTAGCGCTTCTTGAGCAGGCTGCAATAGCCCAGGTTCTCCTTGATGTAGTCCACCGGGTAGGAGGTGCCGAGGCCGCCCTTCTGGCTGAGCGTCAGGGCGAAACGGTACTCCGCCATGGCGTCATCCAGGTAGCTCATGTTCATGTAGATGTTGGCGATCAGGTTGTGGCAGGTCGCCTTCCAGGCGTAGTTGTCGATCGACTCGCAGGCCCGCAGGGCCCGCTTGGCGTAGAGCAGCGCCTTCTGCAGCCGCCCCTGCTTGCGCAGGGCGCTGGCCAGGTTGGAGGAGGCGATGAAGATGATGTTGGGATCGGAGCTCTTGAGCAGGATTTCGCGGAGGCCCTTCTCGGCCTCCTGGACCATCCCCAGCGAAAGCCTGGCCGTGCTGAGGTTGCAGATGGCGCGGTTCATGAGGAGCTGGTCGCCCAGCTCGCGCGCGATCAGGAGGGCAGCTTCGAACTGGTCCGCGGCCAGCCGGAACTCGCCGCGCCGCACCTGAAGGGTCCCTTCGGCCGTCAACTCGGAGTACCGCGCCTCGAGTTCGGGGGCCATGTCAGGCTCCTCAGTTGTCCTTCTTGACCTTGTCGTCCCGGACCCTGTCTTCGGACTGGAGCTTGAACTGGATGAAGCTCTGAACTTCTTCCTGGACCCGCGGGGAGAGCTTCTGGTACAGCCTCAGGAACTCGTATTCGCGCTCGCGCGCCGCGCCGCCCGCGTCCTCGTTGAAGAAGTCGGCAATGTTCATCTCGAAGATCGACAGGATCTTGAACAGCGTCTCGAGGCTGACCTTGTACTCGCCGTTCTCCATGCGGCACAGGTCGGACTGCTGGATGCCGATGCGGTGCGCCAGGTCGGCCTGCGTGAGCGCACGATCCTTGCGGAGCGACCGGATTCTGGACCCCACGAGCAGAGACTGTCTTTTAAATTTTGACGTCATCATGCGTACAATCCCGTGTTCGTCACCTGAACTACTTGAAAAGCAAGCACTTCACGCCAATGTGGCTAAACCAAAAAGTTCTTGACACGCTTGTTGCCCCAACATATACTTGCGTCGTCAGCTCACACAGCCATAACCATTCGCCGCGTCAATATCTTGATGAAATTGTCGAGACCAAGCGCGCTGCCGGTAGCCTCTCAACGTTTCGAAAGCGCCACTCGGGTGGGTGCCGCTGTCTCCGAGAGCGTCTCTCGAAACCATTGTCATAAGGGGGCTCCGCGTCCACGCGGCCCATCCCGCAAAATCTTGCGCTAAATGTATGGCGTTACAAAAGCGAAGTCAAGGAAAAAGAAATTGACCGGCGGTGCCCGGTGAGGGAAAAAGGAGAAGGACGAGCCTGATGGCAAATCGTTCTTTCGAAAGAAGTTCCTGCGTTTCCAAGTACCTCCAGGAGATCAGCGAATTTCCCCTGCTCACCAAGGAGGAGGAGCACGAGATAGCCGTCCGGATGGGCGAAATGGTAGGCAAGGACGGTTCGTATCACGACCTGGTCAAATCCAACCTCAGCTTCGTCGTCAAGATTGCCAGCGAATACAAGAACATGGGGCTGCCCTTCGAGGACCTCCTCAACGAAGGGAATATCGGCCTCATCGAGGCCGCCCATCACTTCGACCCCTCCCGCGGCACCAAGTTCATCACCTACGCCATCTGGTGGATCCGCAAGTCGATCCTGAAGGCCCTGTCCCAGCACGCCGCCATGGTCCGCATCCCCAACTACCAGCTCAAGAAGGTCCGAAACGTCCGCAACACGGAACGCATGCTGGCGAAAGAGTTGGGACGGGAGGCCGACCGGGAGGAGATCTCGAAGGAGCTGCGGGTCACCATCGCGAAGATCGACGAAATCCTGCAGATGAAGATGCGGGAGCTGTCGCTCGACGACAAGGTCGGAAAGGACAAGGACACTCCGATCTCCGATTACCTGGTGGACGGGCGATCGGTCAACCCGGAAGACGAGTTGATCAAGAACGAAAGCCAGGTGGTCATCCGCATGGCGCTCCGCAGCCTGACCGACCAGGAGCAGACGGTGATCATCAACCGCTTCGGTCTGGAGGGAGGGCGCGTCTTCACCCTCAAGGAGATCGGCCAGAAGCTTGGCGTGTCGCGCGAGCGGGTCCGGCAGATCGAAAACCAGGCCAAGAAACGCCTGCGCAAGCTGATCGCGCGCCAGCAGCGGTCCGACGGGCTGACTCTCGGCCGGAACGGCCGGACGCAGCCCGAGGAGGTCCCCGCCGCCCGCATGCGGGAGAAGGAAACGCTGTCGCATTGAGGATTCCCGGCCGGCCAGTCGGCGTCCGGCGCCGGACCGGATCGCAGGGCCCCACCCATTCCCCGCGGCGACGCGGGGAATTTTTTTGTGCTATTCTGCCCGAACCATGCGACTGACGCGCGACCAGGTGGAAGCGATGTCCCAGAAGATCATCCGCGGGCTGATCCGGGACGAGCTGATCACGGCGGATCATCCGGAGGCGGCCATCGACCTCCTGGCGCGGGTGTTCACCGCCGACCTGGCGACCGAGGAGCGCCTGAACGAGGAGGTCCACGAGCTCCTCAAGAACTACTCGGAGGAGATCAGCCGCGGCATGGTCAACTACCAGGAGCTCTTCCGCAAGGTGAAGTCGAAGCTGGCGCGCGACCGCAAGATGGTGATCTCGTGAGGCTGAGCCACGAGCGCTGCGTCCACCTGTCGCACCTGTTCATCAACGCCCTCGAGGACGACGACGGGATCGAGTTCCTGGGCGATCCGAACGACATCCGCCTGCGGGCCTTGCAGATCCTCGAGTCCGAGCTGGTCAAGGAGGACGAGATGGAGGAGGCGATCCGCCGCAAGATCGCCCTGCAGAGACGGGACCTGCCGGAAGGCAGCGCCGAGTGGGACCTCCTCTTCCGCAAGTACTACGACGAGGAGCTGAAGAAGGTGAAACGGGTCCGCGAGTAGCCCCGCCTCCGGACTTCACCCCATGAGCCCCCCCCGCCAGATCGTCGTCGGCACCGCCGGCCACATCGACCACGGCAAGAGCGCCCTGGTCCTCGCCCTCACCGGCACCGATCCCGACCGCCTCAAGGAGGAGAAGGAGCGCGGCATCACGATCGACATCGGCTTCGCCAGCCTGGTCCTGGACGACGGCACGCGGGTCGGCTTCGTGGACGTTCCCGGCCACGAGCGCTTCGTCAAGAACATGCTGGCGGGCGTCGGGGGGATCGACCTGGTCCTTATGGTCATCGCGGCCGACGAATCGATCAAGCCGCAGACGCGGGAGCACTTCGACATCTGCCGCCTGCTGCACATCCGGCACGGCATCATCGTCCTCACCAAGAGCGACCTCGTGGAGCCGGACATCCTGGACCTGGTGAAGCTGGAGGCGAAGGAGTTCGCGGCCGGCTCCTTCCTGGATGCCGCCCCCGTCGTCGCCGTGAGCAGCCGGACCGGTGCCGGCCTGGTCGATCTGAAAGCGGCCCTTCGGGACCTCGCGGCGCGGGTGGCGCCGCGCCCGGCGCAGGGGCTGATGCGCCTGCCGGTCGATCGCTCGTTCAGCATCAAGGGGTTCGGCAGCGTCGTCACGGGAACGCTCATCGCCGGCACGATCCGGGAGGGAGACGAGGTCGCGGTCCTGCCCCAGGGGATCACGGCGCGCGTCCGCGGCATCGAGGTCTTCAACCGGCCGACGAAGGAGGCGATCCCCGGACAGCGGACGGCAGTTAACTTGCAGTCCGTCGAAGCGGGGGCGGTCGAGCGCGGCAACCTTCTGACCGTGCCGGGGGTCCTGCGGCCGGCGCGCATGCTGGACGTCCGCCTGGAGATCCTGCCGGGGACGGACGCGCCGCTGCGCGACATGGCGCGGGTCCGCTTCCACCACGGCACGCTGGAGGCCATGGCGCGCGTGAAGCTGCTCGAAGGCCGGGATGTCCCGCCCGGCGGCAGCGGTTTCGCGCAGCTGCGCCTCGAGTCCCCCGTGCCGGCCCTGCCGGGGGACCGGTTCATCGTGCGCCGCTACTCCCCCTCGGTGACGATCGGAGGGGGGACGATCCTGCACAACCAGCCCCCCAAGCTGCGGGGATCGTCGCCCGGTGCGCGCGAACGGTTCCTGCGCCTCGCCGACCCGGCCCCGGCGACGAGGCTGCGCGCGCTTCTTGAGGAGGCCGGAGTCTCCGGCATCGACTCCGGCGGCCTCAGGTCCCTCACCGGCCTGGACCCGGTGGAGTCGGCCCGCGAGCTTCAGGGGATGGTGCGCTCGAACGAGATCGTGGCGCTGCCGGCCCCCGCCGTGCGCTACGTGGAGGGCGGGGCGTGGCGCGCCCTGTGCGGCAAGGTCGTGGCCGAGCTGGAGGCGTTCCACCGGAAGGAGCCGCTCAAGGAGGGACTCCCGAGGGAGGAGCTGCGCACGCGGCTGTTCGACCGCGCCCACCCCGACATCTTCAAGTCCCTCCTCGCCGACCTGGCGGGCCGCGGCGCCGTCCGGATGGAAAAGGACCGGGTCGCCGTCGCCACCCACAGGATCGCGCTGTCCGAGAAGGAGACGGCGCTCCTGGATCGGATCGAGGAGCGCTTCGCCGCCGCCGGGACCAATCCGCCCGAGCCGGACCAGGTGGCGGCGGCCCTGGGGGCCGACGCGGCGCAGGTCGCGCGCCTGTTCCACCTGCTCCTGTCGCGCGGACGCCTGGTGCGCATCCCGGACGGCAAGGTGTTCCATGTCCGGGCGATCGAGGACCTCAAGCAGCGGTTGTGGGGGCAGCGCGCCACGAGCCCGGTCATCGACATCTCCGAGTTCAAGGAGCTGAGCGGGACGAGCCGCAAGAACGCCATTCCCCTCCTCGAGCACTTCGACCAGACGCGGGTCACCCGCCGCGAGGGGAACAAGAGGCTCATCCTCCCTCCCCCGGGGCCGGACGCAGGCGGCCCGGCCGCGCATTGACTATCCCCGCACCGGGGTCTAAGATGGGTCGCGCTGGGGGTGAAACTCATGGGTCCGATTGGCATTCCTGAACTGGTACTGATCTTCATCATCCTGCTGCTGATCTTCGGCGGCAAGAAAATCCCCGAACTGGCCCGTGGCCTCGGAGCGGGCATCCGCAACTTCAAGGAAGCCTTGCATGGCGGGGATCAGGAAGATCAGAAAAGCAAGGAAACCAAGAGCAACTGAGCGCCTCGCTTCGCCAGTTCCTGGTCCCCGGGCCGGGGCGGGCGCTCGGCAGCTCTGATCCCCCCGGCCCGCCATGTCGAGCCCCTCTCCCCTGAACACGCCATCCCCGCAGATCAAAGAGGAGATCGCCCTCCAGAAGGCCACGGTCGCGCGCCTGAAGAAGGACATCCTCGGGGTCGATCGCAACGCGCGGAAGAGATACATAAGGGACTTCCACGACGAGTTCTCCCGGATCGAGGGGCTGTCGTCCTTCGATGACCTGGTCGTGGCCTGCTACAAGGCCGACGTCGTCTACATCGGCGATTACCACGCCCTGCCCGCGTCCCAGGAGTTCGCCTCCCGCCTGCTGAGAGAGATCGCCGGGCGATCGCGCGAGGTGGTCGTGTGCCTCGAGATGGTCTACGCCCGAAGCCAGAAGATCCTCGATCGGTTCATGGCAGGGGAAATCGGGGAGGCCGAGTTCCTGCGTGGGATCCGCTACGACCTGGACTGGGGCTACGACTGGAGCTCCTTCAGGCGAGTGTTCGAGGTGGCGCGCGAGCACCGGCTCGCCGTGTTCGGAATCGACAGCGAGCCGCGCAGCGGCCTCAGGTACATCCGCAGGCGCGACGCGCACGCTGCGGCCCGCATCGCGGACATCGCGCAGGGGAGGCCCGGGGCGAAGATCGTCGTGGTGATCGGCGAATCGCACCTGGCGCGCAATCACCTGCCGCGCAAGGTGACGGCCGACCTGAAGGCCAAGGGGCTCGAGCGCCGCGGGGTGATCGTCCTGCAGAACCTCGAGGAGATCTACTGGCAGCTCGCCGAGCGGGGGGAGGAGCAGGTGGACGTCGTCACCCTGGGGCCCGGCCGCTTCTGTCACTTCAACACCAGCCCGCTCGCCAAGTACGAGGCGTACCGCCAGACCATCGAGGTGTGGAAGGGGGAGGCCGAGGACCAGGAGGACGTCGATCTCACCTCCACGCTCTACGGCATGATCGATACCATCCTGAAGTTCCTGCGCATCGACAAGTACAGTCACTGCGTGCGGCGCCCGGGACGCAGCCGCGAGTTCCTGGTGGACGCCTATCCCGAGGTGTATTCGGGCCTGGAGGAAGGGGAGCTGAAGCACCTCCTCCGCGGCCACAGGTTCACCGAGGCGGAGGTCGACGAGATCGCCGGCCACCTCTCCGAGAGGGGCTCCTGCTACATCCCGCGCATCAACGCCATCCTGATCGGCCAGATGAACGTGGTGCACGCCGGCGAGGAGGCGGCCCACTTCATCAACCTGGCCCTGAAGGGGGAGATCTACGACGGCGCGCCGCGCGAGATGCCCCAGCACGACCTGTTCTACACCGGCGTGCTGGAGGAGGCGCTCGGCTTCTTCGGTTCCAAGCTGCTCGACCCCAGCCGCAACCACTTCTTCGAGACCGATCTCTACCAGTATTACCGCAAGGACCGCGCCACGATCGAGAGAGAGACGCGGTTCTCCTACGAGGACTTCAACGCCATCATCGACTTCATCCTGCTGCACAAGAAATTCGAGCAGAATTACGCGAAGTACGACGAGGTGCCCGCGCAGATCCTGGCCGGCATCCGCGCCGAGCCGCGCCGCGGCAACATCCTGATCCACGAGCTGGGGTACTTCCTGGGGCAGCAGATCCACGACGCCTACCGCGCCGGCGTCCTCGACCGCCGCGAGATCGCCCGCCTGTTCCGCCGCTCCTTCCGCGCCAGCGGCAGCGCGCTCAAGACCTATCTCGATCTCACCGAGCGCGTGCGCCCCGCCATAAGGAGCGGCTCAACGCCGCAGCCGGCGGCCACTCCGGATTGAGTGCTCGAGGTTCATCCTGGCCGGCTCGAACCCCGGGTCGAGCCGCAGCGCCGCCACCTCGGCAATGGCGTCGTGTAGAATGGGTCAGTGAAATTGGTTCTCGGGGCCTGACATGGAGAGGCTCGAAGCGGATCCCGTCATCGAGAAGTATAAGAAGGACGTGGATCGGAGCCTGTTGCGTGAAAACCTCAGGAGGTCGGTCGCCGAGCGACTTGCCCAGCTCGTGGCTCTGCAGCGTCTTGCTGCAGAAGCCCGCCGGGCTGGAAGGTCGCGTGAAACCCCGCGATGACCGATTTCGAGCGCTTGATCCGGACTCTGGCCGATGAGCGAGTTGAATTCATCATCATCAGCGGGCTCGCGGCCACAGCGCACGGGTCGGCGCGCCTGACACAGGACATCGATGTCGTCTATTCCCGGTCTTCGGATAACATCCACCGCCTAGGAGTGTGTCCGAGTCATCGCGACCCATGCCATGACTCGGACACACTCCTAGTCCACGCGCTCCGGTCCTTGAAGCCCTACCTGCGAGGCGCCCCTCCCAACCTGCCATTTCAGTGGGAGGAGGCTACGGTTCGACGCGGCCTGAATTTCACTCTGACCACCACTGCGGGAGATCTGGATCTGCTGGGCGAGGTCACGGGCGGAGGTAACTATGAAGCCCTCCTCCCGCATACAGTGGCTCTGAGCTTTTTCGGTTGTGACTGCAGGTGCCTGGACCTCCCGACGCTGATCCGGATCAAGCGGGCTATCGGGCGCCCCAAGGACCTCGAAGCCCTCGCGGAGCTCGAGGCGATTTTCGAGGAGCGCGAGGGAGCCTCCAAGCACGAGTCGTCCTGAATGTCCCCCCCTCTGCAACCTGCCTGGAGTACAGATGAGTCGCGGCCCCCGGGTCAACGGCCGCGCCGGCCTGCGCTGCGCTTCGGTCCGCCCCCCGGCGGGCCGCCGGAGGGGCTGGCGCCCCAGCGCGGTGCGGTGTGCCAGCCACACTTAACGAGAAGACGTCACTCAGGGCGTCCAGTCGCGGGAGCGGTCGTCCTCGAGGATCCAGAGGCTCACGGTGGTGTCTGTCATCCGCTGGTCCGCGGGCCTCAGCCGGGGGAGAACCGGACGGCTGCCCTGCGGAACAGAACGCCGGTGGGGGAGCTGAAGACGTAGGCCGCCGGCCCCGCGTCGAGATATCCCAGGCGGACCATTTCCTGGAGCGCCTGAAGCGCCTCCTCCCGGCCGCATTCCAGCCGAAGGGCGACGTCCTCGGCGACCAGCCGCGCGTCGTCCGCCGGCGCCAGGAATCCCAGGATGCGGAGACACCGGCGATGCAATGCGAGACGGTCCGACAGGCCAAGGCGGAGGTCACGCACGAGCGCCACGGCCAGGACGGCGGCGGCGCGGCCGGTCAGGGGATCGGCGCATTCGAGAAAGATGTCGAAGCGATCCAGGCGGCCGGCGTGCGCGCAGGTCGCGCCGCTGGAGCGGTGGACGCGCGTGACGGTCACGATCAACTCGATCGCCACGTGCTCGATCAGGTGCGCCAGGTGCAATCCGTCTCCGTCATCGGGGACGGAGGCCCGCGCGGCGATCGCGGCCCCGGACCCGGGACCGGGAGCTTCCGCGGGGCCGGCGAGAAGATCCCGCAGCGAGCCGTTCCCGCCGCACTCGTGGGCGAGAAGGCGCGGGCAGAAAGCGAGGAGCGCCCGGGTCGCTTCCTCGCCGAGAGGGCCGGACTGCTTTCTCAGCCCGGCACCGACGTCGAGGGTCAGGCGGACGCGAGGGATGCCGGGCGCGAAGCCGGAATGCAGGAGCGCCGCTTCGGGGAAGGGGCCGACCAGGACGTCGCGGATCAGGATCGTGTCGGATCGAACCGTCTCCCCGTCGG
>JACOUZ010000127.1 GCA_016177515.1 Acidobacteriota bacterium | reverse complement strand
CCGGCGGAAGCGGGCCAGCCTGGTGTTCTCCCAGACCACGCCCTTCAGGGCCATGCCGCGGGGCTGGGCGGTCCGCCTGCGGCACGTCCCCCTGGCCCTGCGCGTGGCGGGCCTGGCGCTCCTGGTGATCGCGTTCGCGCGTCCGCAGACCGGGCACCGCGAGGAGGAGGTCCTGACGGAGGGGATCGACATCGTGCTGGCGGTGGACATGTCCGGCAGCATGCGCACGGAGGACTTCAAGCCGAAAAACCGTCTGGTGGTCGCCAAAGGGGTGGTGGGCCGGTTCGTGAAGGGCCGGCGCAACGACCTGATCGGGCTGGTGGTGTTCGCCGCCAACGCCTATACGCGCTGCCCGCTGACTCTCGACTACGGCGTGCTGCTCGACCTGCTGGAGGGCGTGGACTTCGCGCCGCGCGAAGAGGACGGCACGGCGATCGGCATGGGCCTGGCCACCGCCGTCGCCCGCCTGCAGGGCGCGAGGGGGAAGAGCAAGGTGATCATCCTGCTCACGGACGGGCGCAGCAACCGCGGCCAGATCGATCCGCTGAGCGGCGCGCGCCTGGCGCAGGCGCTGGGGATCAGGGTCTACACGATCGGGGTGGGGACGGAAGGGGAGGCACCGTACCCGATCGACGACCCGATCCTGGGCCGGCGCTACATCAACGTGCAGGCCGACATCGACGAGGAGACGCTGCAGCAGATCGCCGAGGCGACCGGCGGCCGCTTCTTCCGCGCCACCGACGCGCAGGCCCTGCGGCAGATCTTCTCCACCATCGACAGGATGGAGCGCACGGAGATCAAAGTGCGGGGATACACGCGCCACACGGAGCAGTTCGCCTGGTTCCTGTACCCCGGGGCCCTGCTGATCCTCCTGGAGCTGGCGCTCGCCGGAACCGTTCTGAGGACGATACCCTGATGCTGTTCGCGGCCCCCGCCTGCCTGTGGCTCCTCTCCGGATTGCCGGTTCTGGCCGGACTGTTCGTCCTGTCCTTCCGGCGGCGCCGGCGCGCCCTCGAGGCGCTGGGCGACCTGCGGCTGGTGCGCCGGCTGTCCACGAGCGCCAGCCAGGAACGGCGCGTCATCAAGGCCGTCCTGGTCGGGGGCGCGGCGTTTTTCCTGGTGCTGGCGCTGGCGCGGCCGCAGTGGGGGGCGAAGCTCGAGACCGTCACGCGGCGGGGCGTGGACGTGATCATCGCCGTGGACACGTCCACGAGCATGCAGGCCGAGGACGTCAAGCCGAGCCGCATGGCGCAGGCGCGCGCCGCGGTCGCCTCGTTCGTCGACCAGTTGCGCGGCGACCGCATCGGGCTCGTCGCCTTCGCGGGCAGGGCGTACGTCGCCTGCCCGCTGACGCTCGACTACGCGGCCGCGGGCATGTTCGTGGAGGTCCTCGACACGGACCTCATCCCCGTGCAGGGCACCGCGATCGCCCGGGCGATCGCGGCGGCCACCTCGGCCTTCCGGCCGGGCGAGCGGCGCCACAAGGTGCTTCTGCTCCTGACCGACGGCGAGGACCACGAAGGGGACGTGATGGGCGCCGCCCGCTCCGCGGCGGCGGAGGGGATCGTCATCTTCACGATCGGTGTCGGCAGCCCCAGCGGCGAGCCGATACCCCTGCGCAACGCCCGCGGCGACATCATCGGGTATAAAGAGGACAAGGACCGCCGCAAGGTGACCAGCCGGCTGGGGGAGAGCGATCTGGAGGCGGTTGCGCTTCTGACGGGCGGCAAGTATTTCCGCTCGACTCCGGACGGGCTCGAGCTGCAGCGGGTGTACGAGGAGATCTCCAGAATGGACCAGAGGACGCTGTCGGGCCGGATGCAGAGCGTCCACGAGGAGCGCTACCAGATCCCGCTTCTGGCCGCCCTCCTGCTCCTGGGGCTGGAGGCGGCGCTCGCCGACCGGCGGCGGGGCGGGGCTGCCGCCTCCCGCGCGCCCGAGGAGGAAGCGGCATGAAGCTGGCCGGCGCCGCGTGCCTCCTGGCACTGGCCCTTTTCCGGCCGGCGGCCGCCGATCCGGCGGCCTCCAGGAACAACGAGGGGAACCGGCTCTACAATCAGAGGCTCTACGACGAGGCGCTCCGGATGTACACCGATGCGCAGGCTTCCCGCCCCGACGCGCCCGAACTGCACTACAACATCGGAAACGTCCTGTTCCGCAAGAAGGAATTCGACAAGGCGGTGGAGGAATACCTGCGCGCCCAGGCGGCGCCGGATCCGGCGCTGTCGCAGGCGGCGACCTTCAACCGCGGCAACGCGCTCCTGATGCAGGGCCGGCCGGAAGAGGCCATCCAGGCGTACGTCCAGTCGCTGCGCGCCCGGCCGGACGACGCGGACGCCAAGCGCAACCTGGAGCTCGCGCTGCGTCTCCTGCAGGAGAAGAAGAAGCAGGAGCAACAGCCGCAGCAGCCCAAGGACGACAAGCAGAACCCGTCCCCCCGGCCGCAGGCGCCGCAGCCGGAGGGCGCCGGCGACAGGACGCCGCCGCAGCCGAGGCGGCCGGGCGAGATGTCCGAGCAGGAGGCCCGCCAGGTCCTGCAGGCGCTCCAGGAGGAGGAGAAGGAAGGCATCAAGAGGCACGCCCGGGTGGCGGCCGGCGACCGCCCGGAGCCGGAGAAGGACTGGTGAGGGCGCCGATGAGGCGACGCGGGGCGGGACTGCTCCTGGCCTGCGCGTGGGCCGCCGCCGGCGTGGCCCCGGCCGCGCTGGCTCAGGAGATCAGCGTGCGGGCCCGGGTCGACCGGGCGAGCGTGGCCGAGGGCGGCCAGGTCGTCCTCACGGTCGACGTGTCGGGCCCGACGCTGGGGGAAGTCGCCCCTCCCGACGTGTCGGGGATCGTCGATTTCGACATCGTCGGCGGCCCGATGCCCTCGTCCCGGTTCCAGTGGATCAACGGGAGGACCTCCTCGACCAAGACCTACCCGTACGCCCTGCGCCCCCGGCAGACCGGAACCCGGACGATTCCAGCGCTGGGCCTCCTGGTCGGCGGGCGCACCTACCGCACCCAGGCGATCGACATCGAGGTGATCCCGGGCGGAGCCGGGGCGCCGCCGCCGGGGGCCGCGCCGCCCGGTCCCGCCGTGCGGGGCGGCCCCGGCCGTCCGGGCGGCACGGCGCGGGCGACACCGGAGCCGGCGGGCGCCCCCCGGGTCCTGGTGACCTCCGAGGTCGACACCCGCACCGCCTATGTGGGACAACAGGTGACGCTGCGCGTCCTGCTCGACGCGCAGACCGACATTCTCAACTGGGGGACGAAGGACAATCCGACCTTCCCCGGCTTCTGGACGGAGGAGATCAAGCTGCCCGAAAACTGGGAATTGCGGCGGATCCAGCGCGACGGGGAGGCCTACAACGAGTACACCCTGATGAAGCGGGCGCTGTTCCCGACCGGCAGCGGCCCGCTCACCATCCCGTCCCAGACCTTCCAATTCCAGGTGCGGCGGCGCAGCCAGGACCCGAT
>JACOUZ010000126.1 GCA_016177515.1 Acidobacteriota bacterium | reverse complement strand
GTCCAGGAGTATCTCGTATGCCCTGGCCTCCTCGATGGGGTTGAGATCTTTCCTCTGGATGTTTTCAATCAGGGCAATCTCGAGCGCCCGGTCGTCCGCCACTTTGCGCACGATGGCAGGGATCCTCTCCATGCCGGCGATCTGGGCGGCCCGCCAGCGCCTCTCGCCGGCGACCAGGTGAAAGCCGTCGGCTTCCTGCCGCACGATCACCGGCTGGACGATTCCGTTCTCGCGGATGGAGTCGACCAGCCCCTCCAGGGCGCCGAAGTCGGATCGCGGCTGGTGGCGGCCAGGCTTGATCCGCTCCACGTCCAGCATCAGCAGTCCCGCATCCGCCCGGATCTGGGCCGGCTCAGGGATGAGGCTGCTCAATCCTTTGCCGAGTGCCTGTCTTTTCATAGCGTCGGATGACCTCTCTGGCCAGGTTCAAGTACGATTCTGACCCCTTGGAGCGGATGTCGTACAGCATGATTGGCTTGCCGAAGCTGGGGGCCTCGCCGAGCCTGACGTTTCGCGGCACAATCGTCCGGAAGACCCTTTCCTTGAAGAACGAGCGGATGTCGGCGACGACCTGGCGGGACAGGTTCGTCCTGTCATCGTACATGGTGAGCAGAACGCCGTCCAGCTCGAGAGCCTGATTGACCGACGCGCGGATTCTGTAGAGCGTCTCGACCAGCTCCGATACACCCTCGAGCGCCAGGTACTCGCACTGCACGGGAATCAGGATTCCGTCGGCCGCTGCCAGGGCATTGATCGTCAGGAGACCGAGCGAGGGTGGGCAGTCGACCAGGATGTACTGGAAGCGATCGCGGACCGCGGCGACCGCCTCCCGCAGGCGAAACTCGCGCCCCTGGACGCCGGCCAGCTCGATCTCGATGCCGGCCAGATCGCGGCTCGCTGGAGCCACGGTCAGGCACTCCAGCTCTGTCGGCTGAAGTATTTGATCGAGCGGCACCTCGCCTGCCAGAACGCTGTACATCTCCCCGCCGGGATTGGGCTTAAGGCCCAGGCCCTTCGTCGAAGAGGCCTGCGAATCCATGTCGACAAGAAGCGTCGGCCGCTCGGCGATCGCCAGCGCAGCCGCCAGGCTGACCGCTGTCGTCGTCTTGCCGACCCCACCCTTTTGGTTGGCGATGGCGACGATGCGTCCCATGTGCGGCGAAGGTTAGCACAGGCGAACCAGGTTCGGGCCGCCCGATGACCCTCGAATGTTCCACGTGGAACATCCGGGGGGACGTCCCGCCCGCCAGTGTTCCACGTGGAACATCCGGAGGACCTTTTGCATGCATGTTCCACGTGGAACATCCGAAGGCCGCCCTCAGCAGGGCTTGAGGATGGCCACCACCGAGCCGGGACTGGAAGGCAGGGGAAGGGTGTCGACCAGGCGCAGCCCCGGGACCGGACGGTCGCGCAGGGACCCGGCGTCCCCCGCCGACAGGAAGAACAGCCCCATCCCGTCCGGCTCCAGGATTGCGACCGTCCCATTCTTCAACACATCCCTCACCCGGATGGCGCGCAGCGTAAGGTATCGACAGGGCAGGAGATCGGCCAGATCGGCGATCTCCCGGACGTGCCTGGTCTCGACCCTGGCCCCTTCCAGGTGAAGCTCGCGAAGGACGGCCCAGAGAAAGGCCGATTTCTTCTCCGATGCCTCGACCAGAACCAGCTCGATCCGGGGCCGGAGGATTTTCAGAGGGATTGCCGGGAATCCGTTTCCCGATCCGATGTCGACCAGCCTCCCTTCCTCGCCGACCAGGTGGGCGGCCGCGATCGGCTCCAGGAAGTGGCGGCGGACGATCTGCTCTTCGTCCTTGAGTCCGGTCAGATTCATCCGCCGGCTCCAGACCCGCAGGAGGTGATAGTGGGCCTCGAACGCCCCTATCTCTTTCTCCGAGAGCGATCGGCCGATCGATCGTGAGCCGGCGACCAGCCGGTCGCGAAAAACGGATACCATAGCGGGCTTACCTTAGCACGGCCCGTGGAGGTGGGCAGGATGCGCGGCGGACTTCGGCGGCTATTCGCGCTCGTGGGCACGGTACTCCTGGGAATCTGGGCAGGGGCTTCGGTCGCCGCCGCCGCGCAGGGTGCGAATGCCACGGTCGACCTGGACCCGTTGCTGAGGAGCCTGGGCCAGAGGGCACACACCTACGAGACGGTCGCCCTGCGCTTCGTCTGCATCGAGTCGATCCGCGCGACCGACGATCCGAAGAACGAAAGGCGCTTCGACTACATGTATGTCGAGGCCCAGGAGCAGAGATACCGGCCATTCCGCCAGGCGCACACAGGACGCCTGGGAAAGAACGTGCCCGAGACGAGGCTCGATTTCAGCTTCCCGGACGCTTTTTCGTGGACGCTGATGTTCGCGCCGGATCGACAGAAACTCTTCCATTTCCGCTACGCGGGGCAGGAGTGGTTCTCTTTGCGGGAGGCACACATCCTGGAGTTCACGGCGCCGCTGCCATTCACCACCGGCACGACGATTTACCAGTGGAGCGGAAGGATTTGGGTGGACATCGAGAATTACAACATTCTCAAGGTCGAGGCGGAGCCCGGCAATCAGACGGAGCGCCTCAAGGATCAGCTGAAGGCCTACCGCCAGGCCCCCCGATTCTTGATCTTCCCGATGGGCAAGAAACCTCAGGGTCAGGGTTATAACATCACATTTCTCAATGAGTTACATAGTCTATCCCTGCCGGACCAGCTGGAATTCAAGACCTTCACCCTCAACCTGGAGGGGAAGGAGGAGTGGGAGAATCTGACGGTCTTGCGCTACAGCGGCTACCAGTTCTTCGGCGTGGACGTGCGGGAGCTGTTCCTGAAGTAGGCCGGTTCCCCCGCGCCGGCCCGGGGTCCGGCCGTCCTGACGGTCTTCTCCAGGAAGATGTTGATCAGGCTGAGAGCGGCCGGCGTTACGCCGGAGATGCGGGCCGCCTGCGCCAGGGTCTCCGGGCGCGCCCGCGTGAGCTTCTCGACGATCTCGCTCGACAGCCCCGGGATCCCTTCGTACTCGAACCCGGGAGGGATGCGTCTCCCCTCCTCGCGCCGCAGTCTCTCCAGGTCCCTCTGCTGCCGCTCGATGTATCCGCCGTAGCGCAGGCGGCTGGCGACGTAGCGCCGGTCGCGCTGCCGCAACGCCGGCGGCGACTGGCCGCCCACCAGCCGGAGGAGGGCCTCGATGTCGACGTCGCTGCGCCGGAGAAGGCGCGCCGGCGTGGTCGGCTCGGTGATGCGGACGCCGAGCGACTCTTCCGCACGGCGCGCCGCGTCGCTCGCCGGCGGGAGCGTCTGCGTTTCGAGATCACGGGCGAAGGCAAGGATCCCGTCGCGCCTTTCGAGGAACCGCGCGTAGCGGCCGTCGCCGATGAGTCCGGCGGAGCGGCCGTGGCCGGTCAGCCGCAGATCGGCGCTGTCCACGTCGAGCAGCAACCGGTACTCGGCGCGCGACGTGAACATCCGGTACGGCTCGGCGGTCCCCTTCAGCACCAGGTCGTCCACCAGGACGCCGATGTACGCCTCGCCGCGCGACAGGACGAGCGGCGGCCGTCCCTGGGCCCGCAGTGCGGCGTTCATGCCGGCGACGAGGCCCAGCGCCGCCGCCTCCTCGTAGCCGGTCGTGCCGTTGATCTGCCCCGCCAGGAACAGGCCGCGCACCCGCTTCGTCTCCAGCGTGTGCCGGCAGGCGGTCGGCTGCACGAAGTCGTACTCGACGGCGTAGCCGGCGCGCACGACCTCGGCCTGCTCCAGCCCGCGAATCGATCGGACCATCTCGGCCTGCGCCTCGGCCGGCAGGCTGGTGGACACCCCGTTCAGGTAGATCCACGGATGGTCGCGCCCCTCGGGCTCGACGAAGATCTGGTGGCGATCGCGGTCGGCGAAGCGCACCACCTTGTCCTCGATCGACGGGCAGTAGCGCGGGCCCACCGAGGTGATGCGCCCCGTGTACAGGGGCGACCGGTCGAGGCTGCCGCGGATGATGGCGTGCGTTTTCGGGTTGGTGAAGGTGATGTGACAGTCGACCTGTGGCGTCGTGATGGCGTCGGTGTCGAAGGAGAACGGCACCGGCTCCAGGTCGCCCGGCTGCCGGTCCATCGCGTCGAAATCGACCGAGTCCCGGAGGACGCGCGGCGGCGTGCCGGTCTTCAGACGCCCCATGGGCAGTCCGAGCCGCAAGAGCGCCTGCGACAGGCCGACCGAGGTCTTCTCGTTGATCCTCCCTCCGGGACGGTTCTCCAGTCCGATGTGCAGGAGGCCGCGCAGGAACGTCCCGGTCGTGACCACAGCGCAGGCGGCCCGCAGGATGCGTCCGTCCGCCAGCACGACGCCCACGAGGGCGCCGTCCTCGACGAGAAGATCGCGCGTCTCCGCCTCGATGAGCGTCAGGCGCCTGGTGGCCGAGACCACGCGGTGCATCCGGCCGGAGTACGCCTCCTTGTCGGCCTGCGCCCGGGGCGCCTGCACCGCCGGCCCGCGGCTCCTGTTGAGCAGCCGGAACTGGATTCCGGTTTCGTCGATGGCCCGGCCCATCTCGCCGCCCAGCGCGTCGATCTCCCGCACCAGGTGTCCCTTGGCGAGCCCGCCGATCGCCGGGTTGCACGACATGCGCGCCACGGCCCGCGCGTCGAGGGTGACGAGAGCGGTCTCGCACCCCATGCGCGCGGCGGCCAGCGCCGCTTCGCAGCCGGCGTGCCCCGCCCCGACGACCACGACGTCGTACGCCGTCTTTTCCGCGCCGTCCATCCTCACCGATGTCATTTGCCGATGCAGAAATTCCTGAAGATGCGCTCGTAGATGCCGTCGATTCCCACTTCCCCGGTGATCTCGCCGAGCCGGTCGAGCGCCTCGCGGTAATCCGGGATCAGGTACTCGTCCGGCACGCCGCGGACCGCCCCGTCCCCGGCGCGCCGGAGCGCGCCGGCCGCCTTCAGGAGGAGGTCCTTGTGGCGGACGTTGGTGATGAACGTCTCCTCGCGCGTCGCCGCCGCCCCCGATCCGGCCGCCTCCTCCAGCCGCCGCCGCAGGGCCTCGATCCCGGCCCCGGTCTTCGCGGAGACCTCGAGCGCGGCGTGCCGCCTCTTCAGGCGCAGGGCCTCGTCCAGCCCCAGACCGGAGGACAGGTCGGCCTTGTTGATCACGACGACGGCGCGCGCCGGGTCGAGGCCGTCGAGAAGCGCCCGCTCGTCGTCCCGGAGGGGCCGCGATCCGTCGAGGACCAGGAGGAGGACGCCGGCCGTGGCCAAAGCACCGCGCGCCCGCCGCACCGCCTCGGCTTCGGCCTCGTCGCGCGGCTCGTGCAGACCGGCGGTGTCGCGGAGCGCCACCGGGATGCCGCGCAGATCGAGCGTCTCCTCCAGGACGTCCCGCGTGGTGCCGGCGATCGCCGTGACGATTGCCCGATCCTCCTCCAGGAGCCGGTTGAACAGGCTGGATTTCCCGGCGTTCGGCGATCCGACGATCGCCACCGACACCCCGTCGCGCACGCGCCGGCCGCGCTCGCAGGTCCCCGCCAGATCCTCGATGCCTCGCCGCAGCTCGCCGACGTCCCGCAGCAGGCCGCCCTCCGGCAGGAAGCGGCCCGCTTCGCCTTCCTCGGAGAACTCGATCGCCGCCTCGAAACGGGCCACGATCTCCGCCAGGCGGTCCTTCAGGTGATTGACTGCGGAGGAGACGCGCCCCAGGACCTGATCGTGCGCCACCTTCGCCTGGAAGGCGGTGCGCGCCTCGATCAGATCGCGTATCGCCTCGGCCTGGGTGACGTCGATGCGCCCGTTCAGGAAGGCGCGCAGCGTGAACTCCCCCGGCGTGGCCGGCCGGGCCCCCAGGGCGACGGCGGCCTCCACCAGAAGCCGCAGGGCCGCAGGGCTTCCGTGGGCCCACAGCTCCGCCGTCTCCTCGCCGGTGAAGCTGCGCGGCGGGCGGAAGGCCGCCAGGTACCCGTGGTCGATCGTCTCGCCGCCCCTGTCCACGAAGCGGCCGAATGCGATCCGCCCGCCGCCGGGATCCTTTCGGCCGGGCCGGAACAACGCCGACGCGATGGCGAGGGCGCGCGGGCCCGACAGCCGGACGACGCCGATGCCGCCCCGGCCAGGAGGCGTCGAGATCGCGACGATCGTCTCGGAGACCGGCGCCGGGGCCGGCCCGGTCTCAGGGCCGCTGTCGCCGGACCGGAGGGATCGGGGATCGAGCATGGGAGAGGGGCCTGTAGTGTTGCGCGGCGGCCGGGGCGCGGGTCAGCGGCCGCCCGGTTCTCCGTCCTGTTTGGGCTTCCCGGCGGGCACGATGGCGATCTTCTTCAGGAAGCCGTCGCCGATGCTGCGCGTTTCGACTCCGCCGATCTCGGCCAGGGCGAGATGCACCAGCCGGCGCTCGTAGGGATTGAGGGGGCTCAGGACGCACTCCTCGCCGCCCGCCTTCACCTTCTCGGCGGAGCGCACCGCGATCTCCACGATCTCGTCCTCCCGCAGCTTGCGGAACCCGCCGCAGTCGACCTGAATCTTCCTGCCCTTCCGGCCCCGGTAGATGATCCGGTTGAGGAGGTATTGCAGGGCGCCCAGCCCCTCGCCCTTGCGGCTCAGGAGGAAGTCGCCGTCGCGGCCGGCGAGATCGACCTGGATCGCATCCGGGCCGTCGCGCGCGGTGGCCTTGACGTCCAGGCCGAGGCCGTGCAGGATGCGCTCGGTCAGGCGCACGACTTCGGCCGCGTCGGCCGCGGGCTCCTCGCGCACGTCTTCCGGGCCGGTTGGGCCGACTGCATCGTCCAGCATGTGGTTCACCCTCGCCGGGCCGGCCGCCCCGCGCCAGGCAACGGCGCGGGACGCGGTCATTCCGAACTCTTCCCGGCTGCCGCCGCCTGCTTGTTGATCAGGTACTGCTGCGCGATTCCAAGGAGATTGTTGACCAGCCAGTATAGCACCAGGCCCGAGGGGAAACTGAGGAAGATCCAGGTGAACATGATCGGCATGAGATACATGATGCGGCGCTGGGCCGGGTCCGGGATGGAGGACGATGTCATGGCCTGCTGGATGAGCTGTGTGCCGCCCATGATGATCGGGGTCACGAAGTACGGGTCTTTCTGCGACAGATCCCGGATCCACAGCATGAAGGGCGCGTGCCGCAGCTCGATCGCGATCGACAGGATCGTGTAGAAGGCATACAGGATGGGGATCTGCAGGAGAATCGGCAGGCAGCCGGACATCGAGCTGAGAGGATTGATGTTCTCTTCCTTGTAAAGCCGCATCATCTCTTCGTTCATTTCGCGGCGCAGCTTCTGCCGGGCCCCCGCGTGGCCCTTCTCGGCCTCCATTTTCTCCAGCTTGGGGTAGCGCTCGCGCTGCGCTTTGTTCTTCGGCTGGACGCGCTTCATTTTCTCCTGCATGATGCGCATCTTGATCTGGCCCTTGTACATGAGCGGGAAGAACAGCAGCCGGATGATCACGGTGAGGATGACGATCGCCCAGCCGTAATTGCCGACGTAGCCCCGCAGGAACTTCATCGAGTAGAACAGGGGGAGCGCGATGAAGCTGAAGTACCCGAAATCGAGAAGCTTCTCGAGGCCGCTGGCCAGACCCCTCAGGATGTCGTAGTCCTTCGGCCCGGCAAACAGCCGGACGCTCGACAGGCCCGGAAGGCCGAGCGCCATCGTCAGGTGGTGATGTTCGCGCCCCTCCTCCACCAGACGCAGCAGCTCGAAGCGGGCGCGGCCCGCGGCCGGTGCTGCAGGAACGAACAGCGCCGCAAAGTACTTGTCCTCGACCCCGGCCCAGCTCACAGGTCCTTCCGCGAGCCACGGAACGCCCGGCTTCATGCCGGTCTGCTGCTTTCGCTCGATGCCCCGCCCCGCCAGATCGAGGATGCCCCACGAGGTGTCGGCGTACTGGCCGGTCTCGAGACCGTTGTGCCCCACGAACCCGGCGCCCCAGACGAGCGTCGGGGTCACCGGCCTGCCGGCGGCCTCGGCGGCGAACCGCAGGTCCGACAGGTAGGAGCCGTGCGGCACGCGCAGCGTCTTGGTGGCTGCCAGTCCCGCGCCGTCGCTGTATGCGAACGAAACCTCGGTGAAGGCCTCGCCCCCCTCCGCACCCTCCCGGCGCGTGACGCGGTACAGCCCCGCCTTTAGCCGCCTGGTGGCCTCGGGGTCGTCGAGCAGGAATTGCAGGGGCAGGTGATCGAGGGAGCGCCCGGCGGGCGACACGAGATCGAGGGGGTGGCCGGCGTCGTCCAGGTACTTCTTCAATCTCCACGATGTGACGCGCGCCCCGCGGGTCGTCAGGCGGATCGATACGAGCGGCGTCTCGATCGCGGTCTCCTCCTCGGAGGCGGCCTCGACACGCGCGTCTGCCGGAATCTCCGGGCGCGCGGCCGTCGCGCCCGCCTCGCCGGCCAGACCCCCGAGGCTCGGCGAGCCGCCGGGCGCGGCGGCCCCCGGACCCGGGATGGTCCCCGGGCCCGGCCCGGGGGCGGGAGTCACCTGCCCGGCCGCCTGGCCGTTGGCCGGCCCGGGAGCGCCAGGCTTCGGGGACTGCTGGGGCGGAAACAGAATCCACCAGACGACCAGGAAGGCCGCCGAGAGGACGACGAAGAGGATGGTCCGCTTGTCCATCAGATCACGGGATCGGCGCCGCCCCGCGACAGAGGGTTGCAGCGCAGCAGGCGCCAGGCGGCCAGAAGAGCGCCGCGCAGAAGGCCATGGCGCTCGATCGCGAGGGCGCTGTACTCCGAGCAGCTCGGCAGGAAGCGGCAGGCCGGCGGCAGGAGCGGCGACACGAAACGCCGGTACATGTTGATGAGCGCCACGGCCGGCACCCTCGCCGCGCGTGCGCTCATGCGATCTTCAGGAGGAAGGGCCGGAGCCGCGCCAGGAACTCCGCCTCCAGCCGCGTGTACCCCGCGCCGGGCAGGGACGTTCGAACGTTCAGCACGATGTCCACGTTTTCGAGTTCCGATTTGTGCCTGCGGAAGACCTCGCGCACGAGGCGCTTGGCTCGGTTCCGCCGCACCGCGCCGCCGACGCGGCGCGTCGCCGTGATGCCGAGCCGCGGCCGTCCCAGTCCGTTGCGCAGGACGAACACGACGAAGGACGCGGAAGGTATCCTCTGCCCCTTGTCGTAGATGACCTGGTACTCGCTGCGCTTGCGGAGGCGATCCTGGGGGCGGAAGCGGGCGTCGCCGGTCACACGGTCAGACGCTTGCGACCTTTGGCCCGTCGGCGTTTCAAAACGAGTCGTCCGTTCTTGGTGCTCATCCGGGCCCGGAAGCCGTGCGTCTTCCTGCGGCGGCGGTTGTTCGGCTGAAAGGTGCGCTTCATGACTCTGTCTCCGTTGCAGGAAGGGCGGATTATGTCCCCGCGGGGACGCGTCTGTCAAGGATTGGCCGCCGAGCGAGACGCCCCGCGCCGGACCCGCCGGGGACGGGTCCGGCGTCGCTGTGCGACGCCTCCCCTCTGTTCGCCTCGCGCCCGCCCACCGCGCTGTGAACCGCGCGGCGGGCGGGCGCGAGGTCTCACAAGCCCCGGCAGGCGCGGCGCGGGGCGTCTCGCTCTGGAGTTGCCTCATCGCCTGTCTCGTGGAAATCCTTCGCAGAGAATTTCCTGGCGCCTGATCACGTGGCACGGTGTTTGATGAAAAAGTTTTTATGGAAAAGTTGAAGAATGGGTGTTGACAGGCTCGCTTACCGCGATGCTATAGTTCGCGCCGCCCAAGAAAAGCAACGAACAGGTCTCATTGCCGCTTCGGTCTCGCTCCATTCGGAGCGGTGGACTTTTCCAGGGAAAGCACCTGGCGGGCGCATGGGTGTCTCCACAATCGGATCGGGACGCGCCGGAGTTTGCCGGCGCTCAACATCTTCTGCCGCGCTCGGCGGCGACCCCATATCTGGTGGGAGGGAGAGCGGGTTGACATAAGATCGCCGCCGGGAACGGCTCTCGCTTCAGTAAGTGGCTTCTAATCAGCATCTTCGCTCCCAAAAACTTTTCCACACCTGTGGAAAACCTGTTGAAATGATGAGCGCGGAAACGATGCGAGTGGCCTCCAGCAAGGCCTCCAGACGGAACGATCGCGCAAACGCTTCCCCGCTGGTCGCACGCGCATGACGACCTGGGACAGAATCCTTTCCAGCCTGCAGCAGAAGATCAACCGACAAAGCTTCAACACCTGGCTCAAGCCGACGCAGCAGATGTCTCTGGCCGACGGGACTCTGCACGTGGAGGTGCCGAGCCTGCTGTTCGCCGACTGGATCAGCCGCAACTACCTGCCGCTCATCCAGGAGAGCGCCAGAGAGATCGAGTGCAGCGGGCTCCGGTTTCATTTCCTGAGCCGGCAGGCGCCGGCCCCGGCGAGGGGGCCGGCCTATCCCGGTCCCGGACCGGGCAACGGCGCTCCGATCGAAGCGCCGGCGGGGGCCGACGGCGCGGTGCGTCAGGCCGTCCCGCCGCCGCCCGGCCCCGTACCCGGCGCGCCGCGCCACGGCGCCGCCCGCCCTTCCGGCGCGGCCGTTCCGGCCCAGCCCGCCGGGCTCGGGACCGGCCTCAATCCGCGGTACACCTTCGACTCGTTCGTGGTGAGCTCCTGCAACCAGTTCGCGCACGCCGCCGCCATGGCGGTCGCCGAGCAGCCGTCCAGCGCTTACAATCCGCTGTACGTCTACGGCGGGGTCGGTCTCGGAAAGACCCACCTGATGCACGCCATCGGCAACCGGGTCCTGCGCAGCAAGGGGGGCGTCCGGCACCTCTACATCAGCACAGAGACCTTCATGAACGAGCTGATCAACTCGATCCGTTTCGAGAAGACCCTGGACTTCAAGGATCGCTACCGCAACGTCGACGTCCTGCTCATCGACGACATCCAGTTCCTGGCCGGCAAGGAGCGGACCCAGGAGGAGTTCTTCCACACCTTCAACGCGCTCTACGAGTCCCAGAAGCAGATCGTCATCACCAGCGACTGCCCGCCGCGCGACATCCCCACGCTCGAGGAACGGCTGCGGTCGCGCTTCGAGTGGGGGCTGATCGCCGACATCCAGCCGCCCGACCTCGAGACCAAGGTCGCCATACTCAAGAAGAAAGCCGAGGCCGAGAGCGTGCAACTCCCGGAGGACGTGGCCCACCTGATCGCCGGCCGCGTCCGCTCGAACATCCGGGAGCTGGAGGGATCGCTCATCCGCCTGGTCGCCTACGCCTCCCTCACCGGCCGGCCGATCGACCTGGAGATGGCCCACGACACGCTGAAGGACCTGATGGACGACCGCGGCCGCACCGTGACCGTGGAGGCCATCCAGAAGTTCGTCGCCGGCTATTTCCGGATCAGGACCATCGAGCTGAAGTCCCGCAACAACTCGAAGCACATCTCGTTCCCACGCCAGGTGGCGATGTACCTCTGCAAGAAGCTCACCGACAAGTCGCTTCCGGCCATCGGGGCCGCCTTCGGCGGCAAGCACCACACGACCGTCCTGCTCGCCATCCGCAAGATCGAGGCGATGCGCGGAAGCGACAAGGAGTTCGCCCGGATCGTGGGCGGCTTTCTGGAATCCTTCAAGTGACGCGTCCACAGGACGCTGTGAATCGCCGCGCCCGGTCCTGTGGACGTCCGGACCACCCGAATCGGTCCACAGGAGGATCCACCGCCGCCCACAGACTTCTCCACCGCGGCGAAGCCGCTGAACCCGCTGCCGCGCCCGGCGGGGCGACGATTTGCTCGCCGTCCACAGCCCCTGCTAGTGCTACAATCCCTTCCGATCCTGAAACGAAGGGAAAGAGCCGATCACAGACGTTGGAGGATCTATGGATTTCGTGACCAGCAAGGAAAACCTTCTCAGGGAGCTCGAGCTGATGCAGGGGATCGTGGAGAAGAAGACCACCATCCCGATCCTCTCGAACATCGTGATCGACGCCAGGAAGGACGGGCTCGAGTTCCGGGCCACGGATCTGGAGGTCGGCATCAGGACGGGGTGCGAGGCGAAGGTCGCGAAGCCGGGATCGGTCGCCCTGTCGGCCAAGCGGTTGTTCGACATCATCCGCTACCTGCCGGACGCGGAGGTGCGGCTGAAGTCCGACGAGGGGAACTCGGCCCAGATCACCTGCCAGAAGGCCCGCTTCCGGATCATGGGCCTGTCGCCGGACGACTTCCCGGCCATCCCGGAATTCGACTTCAGCAGGGGGATCGCGATCGAGCGGGAGCTCCTCATCGACATGATCTCGAAGGTCATCTTCGCCATTACCGCCGATGAGACGCGCTACCAGATCAACGGTACGCTCATGGTCCTGAGCAAACGGAACCTGACCCTGGTGGCCACCGACGGCCACCGCCTCGCCTACGTGGGCGGACGCCTGGAGAAGGGGGCCTCCGAGGAGCGCATCGAGATCATCGTCCCGCGCAAGGCGTTCCAGGAGCTGTCGCGGATCGGGTCGGGGGAGAGCGAGGTCCTGTTCGGCCAAAAGGACAACCACGTTTTCTTCAAGGCCGGAAAAACGGTCCTGAGCTCGACGATCGTGGCCGGAAAGTTTCCGGAGTACGAGAAGGTCATCCCGGAAGGAAACGACCGGCTGCTCAGGATGGAAAGCACCGCGTTCGCCGAGGTGGTGCGGCGCGTGGCGCTCCTGTCGAGCGAGCGCTCGCGGGCGGTGAAGATCGGCCTTTCGAAGGGGAGCGTCGAAATCTCCTCCAATAACCCCGAGGTGGGCGAGGCGGCCGAGACCGTGGACGTCGATTACACGGGCAGCCCGCTCGAGGTCGGATTCAACGCCAAATACCTCCTCGATTTCTTCCAGGCGATGGGTCCCGGGCCGGTCATCCTGGCCCTCAAGGACGACCAGACGCAGGGCCTGCTGAGACCGGTCGGGCAGGAGGGGCGGGATTACCGCTATGTGGTCATGCCGATGCGGATC
>JACOUZ010000125.1 GCA_016177515.1 Acidobacteriota bacterium | reverse complement strand
GGCCTGGCTCGAGACGCAGACGCTCCAGCGCGGCAGGAGAAGCGGGATGCGGACCGCCTCGAAGGTCTCCCCGGCGGAGCGGAACAGATACTTGACGAAGGCGTCGACGCCGCTGCCGCGGCGATCGAGGACCTCCAGTCTGGAGAGGCGCGCCGAAGCCAGAAGGGCGCTTCGGGCCGGCTTCGACAGGCCGCGGACGCCCTCCAGGTCGTCGCGGTCGTCCGCGACCAGGCGGGTGACGATGCGGTTGGCCAGCCCGGGGTCGAGACCGAGGTCGGGCCGGGAGGCCCGGAGCGTCTCCGGCGTGTGGTTGCGGACGTGGTCCGTCAGGCCAGAACCTGCGCGATCCGCTCCAGGGCCCAGTCGGCCTCCTCACGGGTCATGACCAGGGGCGGCGCGAAGCGGATCACCTGGTGGTGCGTCTCCTTCGCCAGGATGCTGAGCTCCATCAGCTTCTCGCAGTAGGGACGCGCCGTGCCGTGCTCTTCCTTGATCTCGACGCCGATCAGGAGCCCCCGGCCGCGGATCTCCTTCACCCTGTCCGTCCTGATCTCGCGCAGGCGCTTCATGAAGTAGGCGCCCGTCTCCGCCGATCGATCGACGAGCCGCTCCTCGACGAGGACATCGAGGGCGGCCATGGCGACGGCGCAGGAGAGCGTGTTGCCGCCGAAGGTCGAGCCGTGGTCCCCCGGACGGAACAGACCGAGCGTGTCGCGCCCGCCGATGACCGCCGACACCGGGAGCACGCCGCCGCCGAGCGCCTTCCCGACGACGATCAGGTCGGGCACGACACCGTCGTGCTCGCAGCAGAACAGTTTGCCGGTGCGGCCGAAACCGGTCTGGATCTCGTCGGCGATCAAGAGGACGCGGTTCTTCCGGCAGATCTCGGCCGCCTTCTTCAGATAGCCGTCCTTCGGCATCAGGATGCCGGCCTCGCCCTGGATCGGCTCGACCAGGAAACCGATGGTGTTCGGGGTGATGGCGCGCTCGAGCGCCTGCAGGTCGTCGTATGGGATGAGCCGGAAGCCCGGCGTGAACGGCCCGAAGTCCTCGCGGTACTGCTCCTCCGACGAAAAGCCGACGATGGTCGTGGTGCGGCCGTGGAAATTGTTCTCGCAGACGATGATCTCCGCCTTGTCCCCGGGGACCTTCTTGACCCTGTAGCCCCACTTGCGCGCCGTCTTGATGGCGGTCTCGACCGCCTCGGCGCCGCTGTTCATCAGGAGGGTCATTTCCTTCGCGGCCAGCCGGCAGAGCTTCTCGCACAAGGGGCCGAAGAGATCGTTATGGAAGGCCCGCGATGTCAGGGTGATTCGGTCGGCCTGGTCCTTGAGCGCCTGGACGATGCGCGGGTGCCGGTGGCCGTGGTTCAGCGCCGAGTAGGCCGACAGCATGTCCATGTACCGGTTCCCCTCGGGGTCGTACACCCAGACCCCCTCGCCGCGCGTCAGGACCACCGGCAGGGGATGGTAATTGTGGGCGCTCCAGGTCTCGGCCAGGTCGATGAGCTTCTGGCTCTGCCCTGTGGTCGCGGTGGTCTTGGATCCTGGGGTCATGAGGTTTCCTAAGGCGGACGCCTTGCCCGGTCACGGGTTTGAAGGCCTGATGATACACCAGAGGGGCGCGGCCAGGGGGGGCCGCGCGGCCATCGTTCCATCCGGTCATCCGAAAGACTTGACATCGACCATCTTTTGGTGTCATACAACTACCTATGTTGGTCGCACGATCTTCTCCCTTCGGCGGGCAGACGCGGACGCGGGTCCTGCTGGCCCTGAGCCTGCTCTTTGAAAGCTATCCGAGAGAGCTGGCCAGGGTTCTCGAGGTGCCTCTCAGCGGGGTCCAGAAGGCCCTCCAGGGTCTGGAGGGCGACGGCATCGCGTCCGGAAGGAGCGTCGGCCGGATGCGCCTCTTCAGGATCAATCCCCGCTATTTTGCGTACAGCGACCTGCAGCGGTACCTGCTGCGGCTGACCGAGCCCGAAATAGATCTGAAACGGCGCGTCGAGGCGCTGCGCCGGAGGCCCAGGCGCACAGGAAAACCCCTGTGAAGCTGACCAGGCGATCGGGCCTCGCGGACGTGGCCCTCTGTGTCGGGAAGGCTCTCGAAACTGCGGGCATTAGGGCAGTCCTTACAGGAGGCGCCTGCGCGAGCCTGTACTCACGCGGACGTTACGAGTCATCGGACCTCGACTTCGTCGTCGTGAACGAAGTGCGGACGATGCGGCTCGATGCCGCGATGGAGGACGCGGGGTTTCTCCGGAAGGGCGGCCATTACGAACATCCTGAGGCGGCCTTTTTCGTCGAGTTCTTTCCGGGCCCCCTGGCAGTGGGCGAGGATGCGCACGTCCGGCCGGCCGTGCACCGCATTCGCAAGGGTCGCATCATGGCGCTTTCTCCCACAGACTCCTGCCGTGATCGCCTTGCGGCCTTCTTCCACTGGAACGACCGGCATGGCCTGAGGGCGGCCGTCGAAATCGCGCACCGGCAGGCGGTCGATCTCAAGATGATGCGCGCCTGGAGTATCCGTGAGGGGGCGCTGGATAAATTCGAGCAGTTTGTGGCCGAGCTCGAACGAATGGCTCCGGGCAAAAAGGCAAGCTGCAGGTAGGACTCTGCAGGCTTACAGCGGCAGCCGCGTCCCCAGCCCCCGCTCGAGGGCGCGCGCCAGGACGAGCGGCGCGGTCGCCATGTCCTCGAGGGCGATCCCCATGTTCATGCACATGAGCCGCTCGCGATCGTCGCGGCGTCCGTCCTTGAGGCCGGCGGCGACCTCGCCGAGATCGGCGTACACCTCCGGGATGCCCCGGAAGTAGACGCCCTGACCGCGGGTGTGCAGGAGCTGCGGGGTGTCGTCGGTGTAGAAGCGGGTGGCGGCCGCCATCGCCCCGGGCTTCCAGTAGGAGTCGTAGTCGAGGGGGACGGCGAGCGCGCCCTCGGCGAACCAGCCGGGTTCGATGGCGGGGGCGGGTTTGGCGCGGATCGGCCCGGCGGTGACGACGACGTCGGTCCCCTCGACGGCGGCGCGGGGGGTCGGAACGGCGACGCACTTGAGGCTCGGATGGGCGCGCATCATGTCGGCGCAGTAGCGCGCCGCGCGCTCGAGGTGGATGTCGTACGCCCGCACGTACTTGAGCGACGGCAGGACGGCGGCGACCGCCTCCAGGTTGGTGCGCGCCTGCACGCCGCAGCCGAGGATGCCGAACGACTCGGCCCCCCGGCGCGCCAGGCGCCCCACGGCGACGGCGGTGGCCGCCCCGGTGCGCATCGCGGTGATCCAGGCGGCGTCCATGACGGCCACCGGCAGGCCGGTCTCCGGGTCGTTGAGGATGAGCAGGCCCGTGATGTACGGCAAACCGCGCTTCTCGTTGGCTGGAAAGCCGCCGATCCACTTCACCCCCGCCGCCCCGAGGGCACCGATGTACGCCGGCATGGCGTGGATGAAGTTGTCGCTCCCCGGCGGCCCGGGGTGGATGCCCGGCTTGGGGGGCATCTCGGCCTTGCCCTGTCCCTTTTCGCGGAAGGCGGCCTCCAGCCGCTCGATGATCGCGAGCATCGGGACGCCGGCCGCCTCGACGTCCGCGCGCGACAGGTAAAGCAGCTGCGGAGCGCTCATCTCACACCCCCGTCGACTCGGAAACGGGCCCGGACGCGCCGCCGCCACCGCGCTCTCCGGCGGGCGTCCCGGGCCGCGTGAAGCCGGCCGGTTTCTCCTGCGGAGAGGCGGAAGGCATGTCGATGGTGCGGATCGGGTACGGCATGACGATCCCCTCCTGCCGGTAGCGCGCCGCGAGGAGCTTCACGAACTCGTGGCGGACCCTCGGCGCCGCAGGGTACTCCCGGGCGCGCAGGACGACCAGCACCTCGATGGCCGACTGGCCGAAGCCCTGGAACAGGAGCACCGGCTCGAAGCCGGGCACGGCGCCCGCGGCCGTTCGCATGACGTCCCGGGCGACCTCCAGGGTGACGCGCTCGACCTTGTCGAGGTCGCTCTCGAAATGGACCCCCGCCGGGATGGTCACGGCGATCTCGCGATCGGACAGGTCGTAGTTGATGATCATCCCGCCGGCCAGCCTGGAGTTCGGGATGACCAGCGTGCTGTTGTTGCCCAGCCGGATCCAGGTGCTGCGCCAGCCGACCCGCATGACGTGCCCCTCCTCCCCGGTCGGCAGCTTCACGAGGTGGCCGGGCTCGATCGGCTTGTCGGCGATCATGTAGACGCCGGCGAACAGGTTGGCGAGAGTGTCCTGCAGCGCCAGCGCCACCGCCAGGCTGCCGACGCCCAGGGACGCCAGGATCGGCGTGATCGAGATGCCGATGCTGTCGAGGAAGATCAGGAGGCCGAAGCCGATGATCAGGCCGCGCACCCCCGCCTGGACGAGGCTGCGCGCCCCCTGCATGACGGGAGACCCCGCCGCCAGGCGCTCGAGGGCGCCGCGCGTGGCGCGATCGACGAAGAGGACCAGCGCCAGGACGATGGAGAAGGCGAACAGGACGTCGAAGGCGCGGTCCCATTCGGGCTGCAGCGGCAGGATCCGGCCGAAGACCAGGAGGCCGCTCGCCAGGATGGCGACGAGAAGCGGCGCGGAAAGGGACTGCACCAGGACATCGTCCCAGGCCCAGCGGGTCCTCGACGCCACCCTGCGCATGGCGCCCAGGACGATCTTCCTGGCCACGAGGAACACGGCGATCCAGAGGAGGAGGGCGGCGGGCGCCAGCACCCACGGCGACGAGCCCCAGGCGCGCGCGGCTTCATTCATCAAGGCGGCCTCAGTCATAAAGATGAAATTCGCGGGACTCGCGGCGGAAGGAGGTGATCTCCCGGCGCCAGGCGCGCTCGAGCACCCGCAGGTCGGTCCCCAGCTCGAGCGCCTGGCGCACGGCGGGATCGCCGGTCAGGACGTCGATCGGCAGCCGGTCGGTGACGTACTCGTACGGGGGTTGTTTCCACTTGAAGCGATCGCGGTGCTCGCTGATGAGGTCCTGGAGCAGGGCCAGCGTCGTGACGTACGGGCGGAACACGGCGGCGTCGGTCACCTGGATCTGGAACCCCTGGCAGACCTCCCCGGCCCACTTGTGGAAGGTCGGCTCGAAGGCGTGGTCGCGCAACACCAGACCGGGGAGCCTCCTCTTCTCGAACCGCCGCCGCACCGCCCGGATGTCGAGCCACGGAGCGCCGAAGATCTCGAACGGCCGGGTCGTGCCGCGCCCCTCCGAGACGTTGGTGCCCTCCAGGAGGACCTGTCCCGGGTAGACCGCCGCCGTGTCGAACGTCGGCATGTTCGGCGACGGCAGCACCCAGGGCAGGCCGGTGTCCGGGAAGAGCATCCGCCTCCGCCAGCCGGTCATCGGCACGACCGTCAGATCGCACAGCCCCGGGCAGCGCCATGAGACGCCGTCGCCGCGCCGGACCGGGCGGGCGCCCGGCGCCCCGCCCGCCATCCGGGCGTTGACCAGGGCGGCCAGCTCCCCCAGCGTCAGGGCGTGCCGCATCGGCACCGGGTAGAGGCCGACGAAGGAGGTGAAGCCGGGCCGGATGAGGTTCCCTTCGACCTCAAGGCCCCCGATCGGGTTCGGGCGATCGAGGACGACGACCTCGCGTCCGGCCCTGGCGCAGGCCTCGAGCGCCAGCGCCGTGGTCCACTCAAACGTGTAGACCCGCGTCCCGACGTCCTGCAGGTCCACGAGCAGCAGGTCGATGTCCCGGAGCATCCTGGCCGTGGGGGAGCGGGTCTCGGAATAGAGGCTGTGGACGGGGATCCCGAGCCCGGCCTCGCGTCCGTGGCCGGACTCGACCATGTTGTCCTGCTTCTCCCCGGCGACGCCGTGCTGGGGCCCGAGCAGCGCCTTGAGGTTCCTCCCGCACAATCCATGGACGATCTGCTTCGCCGGGACGTACCTGGAGGTCACGGAGGCAGGGTGCATCAGAAGGCCGATGCGCCGGCCGCGCAGCCAGCGTGGCCGCTCCCGGGCCAGGACATCCAGGCCGGCCAGGACGCCGGGTGCGGCGCGGGGCGCGCGGGCCCGGCCGGGCCGGGGCCCGCCGCTCTGCCGGCCCTTGGGTCGAGACGGGGCCAAGAGTCTTTCTCCTCCCGGGGAGACCACTGCGAATCGGGGCTCCCGACGTCGACGGAGCCTAGCACACGCACCCGGAGGATAGGATCTCCTCCCTTTATCGGGTAAAATGCGCGGCAGCATCAAGTAATAGATGAAAGAACCCTGTCCCCTGCCGGGACAGGCGCCTCGATGCCCGGCTCGGGGCCGGACTGGAAAGGCAAGAACCCCGATCAGAAAAGTTCAGGGAACCGCAGGGGGAGCCCGTCCGTTGAACGGTTCGTCGGACGGTCAGCCGGGTCCACACCATCGGAAGGAAACGCGTTGAATCCATCCCAGGCGCACGTGACTGAACAGGTCCGGAGAAACTGATGAACCCGATTTCGCGTCGCAAGCGTGCCTTGATCTTTTCCAGCATCCTGGTCGTCCTCGCCGGCGTCCTGGTGACGGCCGGGCTCGCCTTCAAACGCTCGCGGGCAGCGACCGGGGCCACGGGACAGGCCGCCTCCAAGGGCCAGGGAGGCGACGGCATCGCGCTCGCCAGCACCAAGACCCGGGAGGATGGCAAGCCGGGGGATGACAAGGAAAAGACCCCCATCCCGGTCAGCGTGGCGCCCATAGCGACCGGGGCGGTCTCGTCGTACATCTCCTCCACCGCCAACCTGGTGCCCGAGAACGAGGTCAAGGTGCTCGCCGAGGCGGAAGGCCGGGTGGCCGAGCTCCTGGTCGAAGAAGGGGACCGCGTGGCCAGGGGACAGGTCCTGGCCCACCTGGTCAAGGACGACGCCGAGATCGCCCTCAAGAAGGCGCAGGTCAGGCTGGAGAACGCCCGGATCAACTTCGAACGGGCGGAGCAGGAACTCGCCAGCAAACTGATCAGCCGCGAGCAGTACGACAAGGACTACCTCGATCACCAGATCGCCCAGCAGGAGCTGGCCGAGGCGCGGTGGCGGCTCGAGAAGACGACGATCAAGGCGCCGTTCGGCGGCCGGATCACCGAGCGCTTCATGAAGCCCGGCCAGCACATCCGGCCGGGCGACCAGCTGTTCACGGTCTCCGATTTCGATCCGCTGATCGCCAGGATCTTCCTCCCCGAGAAGGACGTCTTCGGGCTCAAGGAAGGGCGCGACGTGCGCATCACCCTGAAGGCGAACGACGCGACGCGCTTCCACGGCCGCATCCGGCAGATCAGCCCGGTGGTCGACACGGCGACCGGGACGGTGAAGCTGACCATCGAGGCGGCCGCGCCCCCGGCCGAGGTGCGCCCCGGCGCCTTCGTCACCATCGACATCGTGCGCGAGACGCGCCCGCTGGCGATCCTGGTGCCGCGCGAGGCGGTCATCCGCGAGCTGCAGGACGCCTACGTGTTCGTGGTCAACGGGGGCGTGGCCGAGAAGCGCACCGTCTCCCTCGGACTCGAGGAGGGCGGGCGGATCGAGGCGCTGTCGGGCGTCAAGGCGGGCGAGCAGGTCATCGTGGCGGGCCAGGGCGGGCTGAAGCAGGGATCGCCTATCAAGGTCATGGCCTCTCCCGAGGCCTCCGACCTCGGCTCGGCCGGCGATCGCCCGGTGCGCGGGTAGGAGCCGCTCCGTGAATCACGGGGACGCGGGACGGCGATGACCCTCAGCGAGTTTTCGCTCAAGCGGCGGGTGACGGTGACGATGGGCGCCGTCGCCCTGGTGATCTTCGGGTTCGTCGCCTACGGCCGCCTGCCGATCAACCTCCTGCCGAACATCTCCTATCCCAGCCTCACGGTCGAGACGCGCTACCAGGGCGCCGCGCCCGGGGAGATCGAGTCGCTCATCAGCCGCCCGGTCGAGGAGGCGGTCGGCGTCGTGACCGGTGTGCAGCGCCTGACCTCGGTGTCGCGCCCGGGGCTGTCGCAGGTGACGCTCGAGTTCGGCTGGGGCCGCAACATGGACTTCGCGGCCCTCGACGTGCGCGAGAAGCTCGACCTGGTCACCATGCCCAGGGAGGCCGAGAAGCCGGTCGTCCTGCGCCTCGACCCGAACAACGACCCGATCCTGCGCCTCTACCTGACCGGCGGGACGAACCTGTACCAGCTGCGCTACGTGGCCGACGAGATCCTGAAGAAGGATCTCGAGTCGACCGAGGGGGTCGCCGCCATCAAGGTGAACGGCGGCTACGAGGAGGAGATCCAGGTCAGGGTGGACCAGGGGAAGCTGTCGCTCCTCGGAGTGGGCATCCAGGAGGTCAACCAGAAGCTGTCCCGCGAGAACGTCAACCAGGCGGGGGGCAGCCTGTACGAGCAGGAGGCGCGCTACCTGGTACGGGCGCGCAACGAGTTCAAGGACCTGGACGACATCATGAAGACCGTCCTGGTCACCAGGGACGGCCGGAACGTCCTGATGTCGGACGTGGCGGAGGTGACGCGCGGCCACAAGCAGCGCGAGGCGATCACGCGCTTCCAGGCCGCCGAGGCGGTCGAGCTGGCGATCTACAAGGAGGGCGACGCCAACACCGTCTCCGTCGCCAAAGCCGTCCGCGGCCGCCTGGACAAGATCCAGAAGGAGCTCCCCGCCGGCATCGTGATCACCCCCGGCGTCGACCAGTCCCGCTTCATCCAGGACTCGATCCACGAGGTGATCGTCAACGCCCTCGAGGGCGGCCTCCTGTCGATCCTGATCATCCTGCTGTTCCTGAAGGACATCTACAGCACGCTGATCATCAGCGTGTCGATCCCGATCTCGATCATCGCGACCTTCTTCCTGATGTACCAGACCGGCACGACGCTCAACATCATGTCCCTGGGCGGGCTGGCCCTCGGCGTCGGCATGCTGGTGGACGACTCGATCGTCGTGCTGGTGGCGATTTTCTCGAGGCGCGAGCGCGGCGAGGCGGGGGCGGTGGCGGCGCAGCGGGGCGCCTCGGAGGTCGGGCGGGCGGTCGTGGCCTCGACCCTGACCACCATCGCCGTGTTCGTGCCGGTCGTGTTCGTCGAGGGGATCGCGGCGCAGC
>JACOUZ010000148.1 GCA_016177515.1 Acidobacteriota bacterium | reverse complement strand
CTCCTGCTCGACCTCGAGAGGCAAAGGGCCTCGCGCTCCTGGCGGCGCGGCGCCCTGCGGACGGCGGTCGCCTCCCTGGCCGTGGCGGCGGTCCTGGCCGGCGCGGGGTACTACCTCTTCACGAGGACCCTGGCGCCGGACGCCGCCGGCGGACGGCCCCCCGCCCCCGCGCAGGCGATCGCCTTCCTCCCGTTCGAGAACGGCACGGGGAAGCCGGCGCTCGATTGGACTCGAACGGGGTTCCCGGCGCTCGTCTCCAACAGCCTGAGAGAGGCGCCCGACCTCCGTCTGCTGGGCGGCGATCGCACCCAGCAGACGCTCGCGGACCTCAAGCTGCCCCTCTCGGGGACCTACACTCCCTTCGACCTCAGGCGGGCGGGATCGGTCCTGGGAGCCGACGTCCTCATCTCGGGCGTCCTGCGCCGCGCCGGCGATCGCTTCCAGGCCGAGGCACGCCTGCAGCGTCCGGGCTTGCAGGGAATGCAGGAGATCGGCGTGGAGAAGGCTGAGGGCCAGGGAGAGGAGTCGATCTTCGCCCTCGCCGACGCCCTTGCCGGGAAGATCGGCGGGGCGCTGAAGGTGCGCTCCACCCCAGCGCGCGGCCAGGCCCGATCCACTACCCGCTCCGTGGAAGCGCTGAGGCTCTACTCCGAGGGGCTCGATCTGGCGCGCGCCGGCAGGGAGACGGAGGCGGCCGCCCGGCTCGAGCAGGCGACCGGCGCGGACCCCTCCTTCGCATTGGCCCAGGCGCTTCTCAGCCGGATCTACGCCCGGCTCGGGCGGCGCGACCGCGCCCTCGCCGCCTCCGACCGGGCGATTCAGAGCCTCGGGGGCGTCACGTCTCATGAGGCCCGCCTGATCCGCGCCCGGCACGCCATCCTCCAGAACCGCCTGGATCAGGGGATCGCCGAGTACCGCGAGCTGCTGCGATCCTTCCCTCAGGACACCGACGCGCGCTTCGATCTGGCCGCCACGTTGGAGCAAAAAGGAGACCTCGCGGCGGCGACGGAGGAGTTGCAGAGGTGCGTCCTCCTGGACCCGAAGAACACGCAGGCCCGGTACATCCTCGGCCGGCTCCGGCTGAGGCACGGGGACAGCGAGGAGGCCCTCAAAATCTTCAACGACCTGCTCGCCTCGTACACCCAGAGCGGAAACCAGGAGGGGAAGGGCACCGTGCTTCTGGCGATCGGCAATGTCCACCGGTACTCCAGCCAGTACCCCGAGGCGATCCGCTACTACCGGGAATCACTCGATATCCGGCGCGCCATCGGCGACGACCGCGGGATGGCGGCCGCGCTCGGAGGTATCGCCAAGGTCCTCAGGGTCCAGGGCCAGAGCGCGGAGGCGATCCGGAGCAGCCGGGAGGCCCTCGACCTCCTGCTCAAGATCGGGGATCAACGTGGGATCGCTGCCGAGTGGCGCAACCTCGGGGAAGTCTACGAGGACGCCGGGAAGATCCTGGAGGCGCAGAAGTGCTACCAGGAATCGCTCAAGATCGTCCGCGATCTCGACGACCCGTCCCTGCTGGCGGACAACTTCAGCAGCCTCGGGTATGTCGCGAGCGCTCTCGGCAACTACGTCGAGGCCTACTTTTTCTCCCAGGAAGCCCTGGCCAAGCGCCGGGAGATAGGAGACAAGGCGCAGGTGCTGCGGTCCCTCGTCGATCTCGGATTGCTGGAGCAGATGCAGGGGCGTTACGAGAAAGCCCTCGCGTACGCGGCGGAGGCGATGGATCTCGTCCGGGAGACCGGGGAGGAGGCGGGAGGCGTCGTCCTGGCGACCAATGTGGGGATGATCCACGACGACCAGGGTAGCTACGGCGCGGCGATCAAGTCGCTGGCGGAGGCCGTCGAACGGGCCCGGCGGATCGACGACAAGAACCTGCTCGCTTCCGCGCTCCTTTACCTGGGGGGGACTCTGGTGCGGCTTGGGCATCTGCCGGAAGCGGAGGAGAGGCTCGGAGAGGCGGAGCGCCTCGTCAAGGAGACGCACACCGCGTCCCTGCTGCCGGAGCTTCTCATGGGGCAGGCTGAGGTCCAGGGAGCGCGAGGCGATTTCGACCGCTGCCTCAAGACGCTGGAGGAGGCTCTCCGGCAAGCGCGGTCCCTCGGCGATCGGCGGCTGGTCATCCTGACCCGCCTGACCATGGGGAGGTGGTCTCTCTCCGAGAACCGCCCCGCGGGACGCTCGCACCTCAAGTGGGCCGAGGAGGAGGCCCGGAAGAGCGCCCTCCTGCCGCTACGCCTGCGCGCCCTCGCCTACCTCGCATCCGCGAGCCTGAAGGGACCATCCACCCCTGACTCCATTGCGATGGCGGGGCAGGTGATGGGCGAGGGGAAGGCGCTCCATCTGCGTGAGAGCCTGGTCCTCGCCTCATGGGTTCTGGCCCGCGGCGCCCTGTCGGAGGGAAGCCATAAGGAGGCGACGCGCATGTTTCTTCAGGCCGGCCAGACCGCCCGAGAGATGGCCGAGGGCCTCGGTGAGCCCTATCTGTCCGCCCTGCTAGGTCGCGCCGACCTGGTGAAGCTTTCCGAGGAGGCGCGGGGGCACATCTCCCGCCACGGCAGCCCCGCGGAGGGGAAGGAGGCGGTGAGGCTGTTCCCGAAGACCGCGGGCTGAAAATGTGTTGACAGGCAAGGAGAATCGAGGTATTTCGTAGGCCAATACAACCGCAAATGGGGAGCTTCATGCATTCATGCAGCGCCGTCCGGCTGACCGCCTTCTCGCTTGGCCTTCTCATCCTTGCCCTTCCCTCCCTGTCGGGTCCGCCTGTAGCCGCCGCCGATCCTGACGCCGGGGTGGGCGGATTCGCCGCTGGCTCGGGTCAAGGTCCTCTCGGCCCGCTTCGAGTGACGCCCCTCCTGAGCGCTCCGGCACCATTCTCTCTGTTCCAGAGCCTCACGATCAGAGGGAACTTCGCCGCCGCCGGCATCGGCATGCGCAACGTCGGGGCCGGCACCATCAGCATCAGCGGCATCCCGTCCGACGCGACCATCCTGGGCGCCTACCTCTACTGGACGATCCTCAACCCGACGGCGCCGCCCGCCACGGCCACTTTCGCTGCGAACCCGATCACCGGGACCCTCATCGGCACGAACGTCGACCCCTGCTGGTCCGGCGTGGACGGCGAGGAGGTGGTCGTCGATTCGGAGGCTTCGTGGACGTTCAGAGCCGACGTGACCTCGCACGTGACGGACCCGGGCAACGGGAGCTACGCGTTGAGCAACTTCCCTTCAGGCGAGACTCTCATGCAGGACCCGTTCCCCGTCGAGGGCTGCGGCACGTTCCGCCTTCTGCCGCTCCTGGAGGGCGCCTCGCTGGTGATCGTCTACCAGTCCCCGAGCGAGCCGCAGCGGGACATCGTCATCTATGACGGCAACGCCTCAATCCCGGATGGATCGGGGAACAACCCGATCACGCTGAGCCTCTCCGGGTTCCAGGTCTCCCCCATGGGCGCCCCGAGCGGCCGCTTCGCCTTCATCGGCGCCGACGGCCAGACCAACTTCGACGACGACAACCTGTTCAACGGCACGGTTCTCACCGCGCTGGGCAATGATCCCTGGGACGGCTCGGACGACTGCTGCCCCTACTGCTTCGGCGATCTCTGGGACACGGACATGTACGATGTCAGCTCCCTCCTGAATCCCGGCGACGCGCTAGCCACGGCGGAGGTGCTCTCGCAGGGTGACTGCCTCGTCTGGACGACGGCCATCCTGGCGGTCAACTCGACGGACAGCCAGAACCCGATCTGCGAATCGTCGATCACCGGGACCGGCGCGACCGCCGTGGTGAACGGGTCTGCCACCGACAGCCAGCCGGGTGATTCGGGGATCGTCTCCGTCGAACTGGACCCATTCGCCACGAACATCGTCTGCACGGGGTGCACCGTCGCCCCGCTGCCACGCGGCGTCCCCTCGGTCGCCTTCACCCTTTCGCTGGCCCCATCGGCCACCAGCGGCAGCGGCTCCGCCATCGTCACGGACGCTTCGGGGAAAACCTGCCGCGTCGCCGCCAGCTACACGGGGGTTGCCCAGGGACAGGTGACCGACCAGCCCCTGTTCATCGACCGGACCCAGGGCATCAAGCTCTTCGTCCTCGACGGGAACGCCACGATGTCGGACGCGGCGCTCGTCGGCTCCTCGCCCCCGGGGCCCGACGACGCAGCCTGCCTGCCGGCCTGCTTCGAATTCCCGCCCAAGGCGCTGGTTTTGACCGTGGAGTCACCCATCGACGGCATGACAAGGACCGCCTACGACATCGACATCCCCGACGACCCGAACCTGCGACTCCTGTTCAGGCACCCGACCGATCCGTGTCCCTTCCGGGACATCACCGAGTCGGTCCAGAGCCTGGCCTTCGACCCGCGCCTGAAGGACAGCGCGACCTGGTCCCGCGTCCAGTTCGTCGCCGGACGCCTGATCCCCGGATGCACGCCGCTAGTCGCCGCCGACGTCGACATGGACGGCTACCCCGCCGGCGGCGCCACGCCGCCCGCCAGCGCCGACTGTGACGACGCCAACCCGGGCATCAATCCGGCCGCTGCCGAGCTCTGCAACGGGATGGACGACGACTGCGACGGGACGGTGGATGAGACAGGATGCGGCACCATCGGGATCAGGGCCTTCCTCCACAAGGTCGGGAGCGGCAGCTCCCCGACGAGCAGCACCGGCCCGCTCGTGGGGGCGGAGGTCCGCCTCTACGACACCGGCGCCGGGACCTGCGCCGACTCGATCGGCAACAGCCCGAAGAACTACAGCACCATCTACGGGGAGGGGACCTTCGCGGATCCCGGATGCGCCGCCACGACCAGCGGCCTGACCGACTCCGAGGGGATGATTTCGTTCGCCGCCGCGCCCGGGGACTACATCGCCATCGGCCGGCCGGCGCCGCCGCACCGTGGTGTGGGACTCCGCCATCGAGGCGTACCCGATCGTGATGCAGAGCGATTCCCTCTGGTTCACCAGCACCACGATCGATCCGCCGCCGGGCTTCGTCGCCGACGACACCACCCTCTCGGCGACGGTGGACGTTGGGATCGCCGTCATCCAGTTCACGCTCTACGACACCGCCACCGAGTTCACCCCGGTCGCGCTCCACCACGATGTCTCGCACGGCGGCGTCAGGCACAACTTCATGACACACGTCGAGTCGCTCAAGGCCGCCGCCGGGGCGGCTGACCGGGTCACGATCGCCCGCTGCGAGGCCTCTCCCGCATCGCGGCGGCGGGCGCCGGGCGGCAGGCTCTTCACTCTGGAGGTCGCCGCCACGAGCGATCGTCCGGACGTCCTCCTGGCCGCTCTGGACGCGACCGACCCGGCTTCCCCGCGCCTCCTGGGACACCTGTCCTATGACGCGGCGGCAGGCGCGCACGTGGGACGCTTCCGGGTGAAGGGCGAGCCGGCCTCGGTCCTCCTCGTCTCGAGCGGCTGGGGACGCGCGACCTGCGATCCCGCGGCTCCCTGAGGAGGCGGGCGGCCGCCCCGCCCGCGCCTGCATTGACGTCCTCCATCGGACGCTGTACGATGAAATCGCTTATTCCCTGCAGACGTGGTCCGTTTGGCCTCGGGATCGAATCCGATGGATTTCCTGACCGTCATCACGCCGGAGGGCACCAGCGATCGCCGCGAGCTCGACGGGGAGACCCTGCGCATCGGCCGCGCCTCCGGTAACGACCTGGTCCTCCAGGACTTGAACGTCTCCCGGAACCATGCCGCGGTCATCCGCCGCGACGATGGCGCCTACATCGTGGATGCCGGCGGCAAGAACGGCACGTTCGTCAACGACCGCCGCATCACCGAGCCGGTGCGCCTCGCCACCGGCGACCGCGTGCGGCTCGGCTCGACGGTGCTGGTCTTCAATGGCCGGGCACCCTCGAGCGTCGAGTTCAGCGACCGGCCGATCCTGCACGGCGCCGGCACGACCTTCCTGCCGGCCTCCGGCATCCGTACGCCCGACCTGCACGACATCCCGCTGGTGCTCGACTCCGTGACTCCGCCCCCGGTGCGCTCCGGCTCCCTGTCCTCCGGCTCTGTGGCCGCCATCATCCAGGAAGCCAACGAGGAGCTGGTCTTCCACCGTCCCCTGCCCGAGATCCTCGCGACCATCATGGACCTGGCGCGCCGCGCGGTGCCGTTCGAGCGCGGCCTCCTGATTCTGACCGACGGAGACCGGCTCGTCCCGCAGGTGATCCGCGTCCCTCCCGACGAGGCGGGGACCACCATCTCGGTCAGCCGGACCATCGCCGACCGCGTTCTGCGCAACAAGGAGTCCATTCTGACCAGCGACGCCCAGCTCGACGATCGCTTCCGGCAGGGGCACAGCGTCGAGGCGCAGCAGCTCCGTTCGGTCATGTGCGTGCCGTTGTGGAACAACCGGGACGTGATCGGGCTCATCTACCTGGACAACCGCCACCGGGCCGGCCTTCTCCGGGAGGAGAACCTGCGCCTGATGTCCTTCCTGGCGAACGTCGCGGCGGTGAAGATCGAGAACGCCAGGCTGTTCGAGCAGGTGGTCGCCGCCGAAAGGATGGAGCAGGA
>JACOUZ010000147.1 GCA_016177515.1 Acidobacteriota bacterium | reverse complement strand
GAGGTGTCGCGGTAGTCGAGTCCCGCGGGATCGCCGCGCGCGATGTGCAGCCAGCTCCCGATCAGGTTCCATGCATGTCCGACGGGCTGCATCACGGCGACTCCCGCCCCGAAGTCGGCCTCGCCGCTGCCGAGGCCTTTCGTCTCGTCTGCCGTCGGGAGCTTGATCCGCAGGATGCCCGAAACCCAGGGCCGCCGAGCCGTCCCCTGGACCAGGAACACTTCGTCCTGAACGAGCACGTCGCCAGGACCCGATTCCGAGGTGCTCCCGCCCGGAGCCGGGCCGATCACCTCGCCGTTGAGGTAAAGGACGGGGTCGCTCGTCCTGATCGCCAGGAACGGAACGGTCACGCGGAACTCCTGCCTGTCGGACGAGACGACGAGAATCATCGGAAGATAGGCGATCGAGGTGTCGATCCCGGTTCCGTAATCGCCGCTGAAGTAGGCGGGAAGGAACCGGAAGTCGGTCCGTGTCCCGGCCTCGGCGCCGGCCCCCGGGAGGGTCGCGGCGAAGAGAAAAAAAAGGGGAAGAGCCGGAGAGGCTCTTCCCCTTGACTTGCCGAAGCCGAGGCGCACCGTCCCCGCGCTGTGCCTAGGACGGAGGTTCCGGTGGCTGCGGCCGTTCGGGGCGATCCGGCGCCTGGGGCCGCTCGGGGCGCTCGGGCCGATCAGGCCTCTCGGGAGGCTCCGGCCGCTCGGGGCGGTCCTGCGGTCCCGGGTGATTCGGTCTCTCGCCGGCGATCAGGCCGTCGAGATTCCGCAGGGCGACGGTCCGCGTGTCGTCGAGACGATCGATCGCCGCCTCGATCCTGGGCGCGGCCCGGGACGGGACATCGTCGAGCACGTCCTGGAGCGCGGCCGTGGCCTTCTCGAAGCCGGCCGCCACCGCGGCCCGGGCGCGCTCGAGGCCGGTGACCGCGGGCTTCCCGGAGACCCCCGGTGCCCCGTTCCCGGCGTCCGGGGCGAGGTCCGCCAGTCCCTCGTCGCCGGAGCCGCCGTGGTTCGTGAGAGCGGCGATCGCCTTGTCGCGGCCCTCGCGGCCCGCCGCGATCGCCCTCTCGATGGCCGGTTGCGCCTGTTCCGGAACCTTCGACAAGAGCCCGGTGAGAATCTCTGTCTGCCTGGCGGTCGCCGCCTCGATCCTCTGCACGGCGTTGTCCTTGCCGGTCACGGCCGGCCTGCCGGACGTCGGATCGTCCGCCAGGGCCGGGAAGGCGGCAAGGGCGAGCGCCGCCGCCGTTGGAGCCAGGAACCTGATCAATCGCATGCTGAACCTCCTCCCCGGAACGGATGAATGGGGCATCCATTCTTATACGACGAAAGCGCCTCCGCGGCAAATCAAATGAGGGCCAGAAGCCGCATCCTGGGGCGCATTCTCGTCAATCGGTCTTGACCCAGGACGGTTCGGGCCTCATGTTTTCGACCGCGGAGGTGCACCCCGATGATTCCTGCCGGCGCGCGCGATCACAAGATTGAACCCGAGTACCTCGGTCCCCTGGCAGACCGGCCGCTGGCGGAGACGGCCGGGTCCGGGGGGCCGGCCGACCTCTTCCCCGGAGCGTCCGCGTTCCTGAGCGCCCGCCATCAGCGCCGGCGCCAGGTGCAGTGGAAGGCCGCCGGGCCCCTGCTCGACCGTTTGCTGCGGCCGGAAGAGCACGTCCTGTACGTGGCGCATGCCACGGAAGTGCCGCCCGTGCTGCACGCCATGGCCATGGGCTACATGGCGTTGGCATACCACCAGGTCGTCCTGGTGTTCACCGAGACGCGTCTCATCGAGGTGCTGCTGGACGAGCGCGGCAAGTCGGCCGGAACGCGCCTCCGATCCTACCCCTGGGCGAGCGTGCGCGATCTGAAGCTCGGCTTCGGCAAGCTGTCGCTTGTGCCGGCCGAGGGCAGGAAGCAGAACTGGCGGGTTCCGGTGAGGGGCGACAAGAAGCTCCTCAATCTCCTGCTGCCGCGCCTGAAGCCGCGCCTCATGCAGGAAGGGGAGGCGAGTGCCCGGAAGGTGCCGCTCTGGCACTGTCCGCAGTGCGGCGCCATGGTGCCCGAGCGTCCTCGATCCTGCGATGCCTGCCGGACCACATTCCGCTCCTCCCGCCTGGCGGCGATGCTGTCGCTGGCGTTCCCCGGCGCCGGACTCCTGTACGCCGGCCATCCCTTCCTGGCCGCCGCCGACTTTTTCGGCGAGGTGGTCCTCTACGCGGTCTTCCTCATGATGCTGCTGCAGGCGGGCCCGGGCGGTGTCGCGGTGGCCGTCGGCTTCGGAGCCTTCCTGTTCCTCCTGACCAAGTTCGAGAGCGTGCACCTGAGCCAGATCCTGGTGGCGCGCAGCAAGCCCGAGACGGAGGCGCGCCGATCCGGATTCAGCCGGCTCGCCCTGATCGGTGGCCTGGTGTCGGTGCTGCTCGTGGGCGGCGTCCTGCCCCTCGCGGGGACGGCGCGGCCGGTCGTGGACCGCGACCTGGACATCGGCGGCCAGGGCAGCCCCTGGCGGGGCAGCCGCAAGACGGGTGAGTGGGAGATCTTCGCCGATGACGCTTCGGCCCGGTCGCAGTGGTGGCACTCGAGCGGGCACAGGGTCACGCTCTTCGCCTACCCGCAGGGAATGCTCGAGGACGCGCGCCAGTTCCGGACCGAGTTCCGGCGGGGCCTCGGCCAGCAGGGCATGAGGGTGGTGAAGGATGACGCCGACGTGCCCGCGCCCTTCCGGGGTTTCCGGTTCGTCGGGGTCGTCACGAACAAGAGCGGCGCCCCGGTCACGGTCGTCCATTACTTCATCGCGGATGAGGAGAACCGCGACCTGCACCATGCCCTGGCCGCGGCCGTCGAGGAAGAGGGGGACCAGGCCGAGCAGGTGGTCAGGGATTTCCTGTCGCACGCCCGGTGGATCGCAACCACCCCTCCCGAGAGAACCGCCTCCGGTCCGGACGCGGCCAGGTGACCCGGCCGGGGTCCAGGGTCATTCGCCCGCGGGCACGAACGCGGCCGAGGGGGCGGCGGCTCGGATGGCCCGCAGTAAGAGGAGCGCGCCGCCGAGCGCCAGCAGGGCCGCGCAGATGAACGCGGCTCCCGGCAGGCGCAGCGGCGCCCGGTCCGCCGAGAAGTAGCCGAAGATCTGCGTCATGAGCGGCGGCCCCACGATCGTGCTGATGCTGTAGAGGCTGGCGACGCCGCCCTGCAACTCTCCCTGGGCGTCGGCAGGTATCTTCCGGGACATGATGGCCATCATGGACGGGTGGACGAGGCCGGCGAAGAGCCAGGTCAGCATCCAGGCGTACATCATCCAGCCCCGGGTGGCGAGAGCGTATCCGAAGTAGGCCGTCGCGCCGGACAGGAGCCCGGCGAGCGCCGCCTGCCGCTCCCCGAGTCGGGGGACGAGGACGCGCGTCAGGCCTCCCGTGCTGATGGCCATGATGATGCCCACGAAAGCGAGCGAGGCCCCGACCGCGGCCTCCGACCATTGGAACTGGAGCATGGTGTAGAACGACCAGGTGCTGGGCAGCACCTGGTGGCCGAGCTGCCAGAGGAACAACGCCGCCGCCAGACCGATCACCGAGGGGTATCGGCGCACCTGCAGCAGGGTGCCCACCGGGTTGGCGCGCTTCAGATCGAAGGGGCGCCGGGATTCCGGCGCCAGTGATTCCGGCAGGACGAACCAGCCGAACGTCGCGTTCAAGAGCGCCAGGCCGGCGGCCGCGAAGAAAGGGGCGCGCGGTCCGATCTCGCCGAGCAGGCCGCCGGTGGCGGGGCCGAGAATGAAGCCCACGCCGAATGCCGCGCCCACCAGCCCGAAGTTCTGCGCGCGCTTCTCGGGGGGGCTGACGTCGGCGAGGTAGGCGTAGGCCGGCGTGAACGACGCGCCGGCCATCCCGGCGACCGTCCGCCCGGCGAACAGCCAGACGAGGGCCGGCGCCAGCCCCATGATCAGGTAATCGAGGCCGAGCGCAAGCAGCGAGAAGAGGATCACAGGCCGGCGTCCGAAGCGGTCGCTCAGGTTGCCCAGCACGGGCGCGCAGAAGAACTGCATCACGGCGTAGACGAACCATAACCAGCCGCCGTAGATCGAGGCCCTGCTGAGGCCCTCGCCGGTCAGCTCCATGATCAGGGCGGGCAGGACGGGAAGGATGATGCCGAAGCCGATGGTGTCGAGGAGCACGGTGGTGAATATGAAGAGAACCGCGCTCTTGCCGGCCGTCGTCCGGGTCATGGCGGGCCAGCCTACGCGAACGGGCGCGCGGGAACAAGTTTTCCTTGCATTCGGGCGATGCGAGTCGGGGTCGTCGACGACCTCGAGTGGGACGTCAAGGTCTACCTCGCGCTCAACGGCGCCGTGCACGACGCGGCGATCTGGTTCTGGAGCAACAAGCGCTTCTACGACCCGTCGCGGCCGATCACGCTCATCCGCTGGACCGGGTGCGTCGGAGACTTGCGTTCACGGCGGCGGTGCTGTAAACAGGAACGCCGGAAGGGAGGACGCTTCATGCGCAGGAGACAGGTCTCGGCGGTGGGCGCCGCGTTGCTCACGCTGGGTTCGGCGGCCGCATCCGCCGCGATCAAGACGAGGGAGATCGAGTACAGGCAGGGAGACACCGCCCTGCAGGGGTTTCTCGCCTGGGACGACGCCGCGAAGGGCGGACGCCCCGGCGTGCTGGTCGTTCACGAATGGTGGGGCCACAACGAGCACGCCCGGAACCAGGCCAGGCGCCTCGCCAAGGCGGGCTACGTCGGCTTCGCTCTCGACATGTATGGCAAGGGGAAAGTCGCGACACATTCCAGGGATGCGGAGGCCTTCATGGGCGAGGCGACGAAGGACCCCGCGGTCGTGAACGCCAGGTTCAACGCGGCCCTGGAACTGCTCAGGAAGGACCCGCACGTCGATCCGGAGAAGATCGCCGCGATCGGATACTGTTTCGGGGGCGCGGTGGTCCTCGGGATGGCGCGCTCCGGCGCCGATTTGGACGCCGTCGTCTCCTTCCACGGAGCGCTTGCCACCAAGGCACCCGCCGGGAAAGGGCAGGTCAGGGCCCGCGTGCTGGTCCTCACGGGCGCCGCCGATCCGATGGTCCCGCCCGGGCATGTGGAGGCCTTCAGGAGCGAGATGACCGCCGCGGGAGCGAAATTCGAGGTGGTCAGTTTCCCGGGCGTCAAGCACAGCTTCACCAACCCCGGCGCGGACAAGACCGGGATGGACGGGCTTGCGTACGACCGGGAGGCCGACAATAAATCCTGGGCGGCGATGCTGGGCCTGTTCCGGCAGGTCTTCGGCTGAGAGGGTCACACACCCGCGGGCCCGCAGGCGTTCCCGCTGGACATCCCACCTCAGGCAGATCGGATTCGCCGAGGAGCCGATCCAGTAGAAAAACGTCGGGGTGCTGCGCCGGGATGATGGTCTCGACCAGGGGCCGGCCCATCGCCTCGGCGCGGCGGCGCTCGAATAATAGGCCAGCGTGATCAGGCTGTCGGACAGGACGTGCAGCCAGACGATCCCGTGCTGACAGAAATAGCAG
>JACOUZ010000146.1 GCA_016177515.1 Acidobacteriota bacterium | reverse complement strand
GGCTTCCACCGCTACTCCACCGACGAGAGATGGCTCGTGCCCCACTTCGAGAAGATGCTCTACGACAACGCGCTCCTGGAGCCCGTCTACCTGGACGCCTGGAAACAGTCCGGCCGGAACGACTTCCTCAGGATCGCCGAGGAGACCCTGGCCTGGGCGGGGCGCGAGATGACCCACCCCGAGGGCGGGTTCTACGCGACGCTCGACGCGGACAGCGAAGAGAAAGAGGGCCGTTTCTATCTCTGGACCCGCACCGAGATCGAGCAGGTCGTCGGCCCGGCCGACGGCATGCTGGTCGCGGACTTCTTGGGGGCGGGCGCGGCGGGGAACGCCCCCGGAGGTCGGAACGTCCTGCACGTCCCGGCGGCACGGGAGGAGTTCGCGAGGAGCCGCGGCCTGAGCCCCGAGGCTTGGGACGCGAGGCTCGAGGCGGCGCGCCGGAAACTCCTGAGCGCGCGCTCACGCCGGGTGCGCCCGCGCCTCGACAACAAGGTGCTGGCCGGCTGGAACGGGCTCATGATCTCGGCCTGCGCCCGCGCCCACAAGCTGACCGGCGACCGGACCTATCTCGATCAGGGGGAGCGGGCCGCCCGCTTCGTCCTGAAGAACCTCTTCAAGGACGATCGACTGCGGGTGTCATGGCGGCAGGGCAAGTCCGGCCCCCCCGGATTCCTGGACGACCACGCCTTCCTGGCGCGCGGGTTGCTCGACCTTGCGGCCGTGACCGGCCAGGCCGCCTGGCGCGAGCGGGCGCTGGCCCTGGTGCGCGCGGCGGACCGCTTCCTCGACCGGGAGCGGGGCGGCTATTATTTCGCGGGGGAAGATCAGGACGACCTGATCGTCCGCCCCAAGGGCCTCGTGGACGACGCTCTCCCTTCCGCGAACGCCGTCATGGCCGAGTGCCTGCTGCGGCTGGCGCGGGAAAACGGCGACCAGGCGCTGGTGCAGAGGGCGACGCGCCTTTTCGATCTCGCCGGTCCGGCGATGGCGGGCTCCCCGACCTCGTACTCCTACATGATCCTCGCCGCCCGGCTGCGCGGCACCGTCGCCGCCGCGCCGGGGGCCCGGGAGGTGCGACAGGCGGCGCGGCGCGCGGCGCCCGGGGCGGTCCCGTTCGTGCCGGAGGCTCGGGCCGCGACGCGTTCCGGCGAACCCGCCCAGGCGCCCGCTGCGCCGGCGCCGGGGGCCCCGGCACCGGATGCTCCGGCGCCAGGGGCGAGGGCTTTGGATCCCGGCGCCGACAGGGTGGTCCCCGGGACGATCGTCGGCCGCGCCAGCCCGCAGCGTGTCGTCACCACGAGCCTGACCGTGCCGGACCGGCCGGTCCGCCCGGGCCAGGCGATCACGATCTCCCTGCGCCTCGACATCGCGCCGGGGTGGCACGTGAACTCGAATACCCCCAGCCTCGAATACCTGATCCCGACGAAGATCGAGTTTCCGGACGCGGGCGCCGTCCTGGTGGATCAGGTGGTCTATCCGGCCGGCCACCTGGTGACGCTGAAGTTCGCCGACACCAGGCTGTCGGTCTACGAAGGCGCCAACACGCTGCGCGCCACCCTGAGGCCGCCGCGCGACGGCGCTCCGGGAGAGTCGAAGGCGCGGGCGCGCCTGACCTACCAGGCGTGCAGCGACACGGTCTGCCTGGCGCCCGAGACCGTGGAGTTCCTCGTGCCGCTGCGGGTCGAGGGGGAGCCGGTCGCGATCGCCGAGATGAGCCCGTCCGCCGGCGCCGCGTCCGGATCCGCCGCCGCGGCGGGCGGTGCGCCGCGCGACCGGGGACCGACGGGCGCCGCCTCCGGGGGCGGCTCCGCGGGAGGCCTCGGCCCCGGCGGAGGAGTGGCGGCGGTCCTGGCCGAGCGGGGGCTTCTGGCGCTCCTGGGGCTGGTGTTCGTGGGCGGCCTGGCGCTGAACCTGACCCCCTGCATTTACCCGATGATGCCGGTCACTATCGGCTTCTTCGCCACGCAGGCGCGCTCGAGCTGGCCGGCGCGCCTCGGCCTGCCGGCGCTCTACGTCGCCGGCATGGCGGTGACCTACTCGGTCCTCGGCGTCGTCGCCGGCCTTTCCGGGGGCCTGATCGGCTCCACGCTTCAGAGTCCCTGGGTGGTTTGGGGCCTGGTCGTCCTGTTCGTCGTCCTGGCGCTGTCGATGTTCGGCCTGTTCGAGCTCCGGCTCCCCGGGTCGATCACCCGGTTCGGCGGCGGGCGGCGGGGGCCGGTTGGCGCCCTCCTGATGGGCGTGACGATGGGGCTGGTGGCCGCCCCATGCATCGGGCCGTTCATCGTGGGACTGCTCGCCTACGTCGGCGCCTCGGGGGACCCCGTCCTCGGCTTCTGGCTGTTCTTCGTCATGGCGATCGGCATGGGCCTGCCGAACCTCGTGCTGGGAGTGTTCTCCGGGTCTCTTGCCGCCCTGCCGCGCTCCGGGGAGTGGCTGATCTACGCCAAGAAGGTGATGGGGATCGGCATGCTGGCGGTGGCGATCTACTTCGTGCAGCCCCTCCTCAAGGACCGGGTGGTGGGAACGATCGCCGTGGCGTTCGCGCTTCTCGCCGGCATCTACCTCGGGTTCCTGGAGCGGACGCGGCTCGAATCGCGTCTGTTCCCGGTCCTGAAGGGGGCCATCGGAGTCCTGGTGGTCGCGGCCGGGATCTGGCTGTCGATGCCGCTCCTCGGCGCCCGGGAGGAGCCGGAGTGGCAGAGTTACTCGCACGAAGCGTTTGCGGGCGCCGCCCTGTCCGGCCGGCCGATCCTGATCGACTTCTACGCCGACTGGTGCCTCCCGTGCCGGGAGCTCGACCGGTTCACCTTTTCCGATCCGGCCGTCCTCCAAGAGACGGAGCGCTTCATCCTCCTCAAGGCCGACCTGACGCAATTCGAGTCGGACCAGGTGCGCGAGATCCGGGAGCGCTTCGACGTGGTCGGCGTTCCGACCATCGTGTTTCTCGACAGCAAGGGCGAGGAGCGTCAGGATTTACGGGTTTACGGCTTCGAGAAGGCCGGCTCCTTCCTCGAACGCCTGCGACAGGTCCGGTGACGAGTCTCTTCGACCGCCTCGAATGCCCGCGCTGCGCGGCCGGGAAGCCGGATACGGCGCTTCTGTGCGACTGCGGCTCGCCGCTTCTGGCGCGCTATCGGACGGGCCGGGTCCCGGACGCCTTCCGGCGCGAGGAGCTCGTCCGGCGGCAGCCGACGCTCTGGCGCTACGCCGAGATGCTGCCCGGAGTCCCGCCGATCACGCTGGGGGAGGGATTCACACCCCTCCTGCCCGCGCGCCGGCTGGGGGCGGAGCTGGGCCTCGCCTCTCTGTACATCAAGGACGAGGCGGTCAATCCCACCGGCTCGTTCAAGGCGCGCGGCATGGCGGTCGCCGTGTCGGTGGCGGCGGCGCGCGGCGTGCGCGTGGCGGCGGCCCCCTCGGCCGGCAACGCCGGCGCGGCCCTCGCGGCCTACGGCGCGCACGCGGGCATGGAGGTCCACCTGTTCCTGCCGGAGACCACACCGCGCCCCTTCGTCCTGGAGGCGCAGCGCTACGGTGCGCGCGTCCGTCTGGTGCCGGGATCGATCGCGGACTGTGGCCGCGCCATGCGCGAGGCGCTGGGGCCGGCGGGCCGGGACGGAGGCTGGTTCGATTTTTCCACGCTCCGGGAGCCGTTCCGCGTCGAAGGGAAGAAGACGATGGGGTACGAGATCGCCGAGCAGATGGAGTTCAACCTGCCGGACGTCATCGTCTACCCGACCGGCGGCGGGACCGGCCTCATCGGCATGTGGAAGGCGTTCGACGAGATGGAGGCGCTCGGCTGGATCGGCCCGGCGCGGCCGCGCATGATCTCGGTGCAGGCTTCGGGCTGCGCGCCGATCGTCAGGGCCTTCGAGGCGGGACGCGACACGGCCGCGGCCTGGCAGGACCCGGTCACCGTCGCCTCCGGCCTGCGCGTTCCCACAAGCCTGGGAGATCGGCTGATGCTCCAGGCCATCCGGGCGAGCGGGGGCGCCGCCGTGGCGGTCACGGATCGTGAGATGATCGAGGCGGCCGGCCGCGTCGGATCGCGCGAGGGGATCGACGCCTGCCCGGAGGGAGGGGCGGCGCTGGCGGCCGTGCGCCGGCTCGCGCAGGCGGGTGTTCTCAAGGCCGACGAGACCATCGTCATCTTCAATACCGGCACCGGTCTCAAGTACTCAACCTGAATCGGGCTGGCCGGAGGAGACACAGGAGGTCGATCATGCCGCAGGGTCCGGAAAGGCTCCAACGGCTCAAAATGGCCGTCCTGGCGGCGGTGCTGCTCGGTGCCGTCGGTGCCGCCGCTCCGTCGACTCGGCAGGCGCCGGAGGCCGCTCCGCCGGCAGCGCCACAGCCGGCCCCGTCCCCCGAGCCCTCGCCGGCCCCCTCGCCCGAACCGGCCCCTTCGCCCGAACCGGCCCCTTCGCCCGAGCCGGCCCCTTCGCCCGAGCCGGCCGCGGCCCCCGGGGCCGCGCCATCCTCCTCGCCTGCGCCAACGGGGAATGAGCTGCCGCGCATCATCCGGACCGTGTGCACCGACAGGATCTGCGGCGGCTGCGATGGCAGGTGCCGCAACACGAGCGGACACGTGGCGGTGGACAAGAAGGGCCGCTGCGCCTGCACTCCGGCCGAAGGGGGAGCCCTCGACCGGGCCATCCGCCAAGCCTACCAGAAGAACCCGCCCCAGTGAGAGGACGGCCGTTGTCCCGCCACAAGGCCGGCGCCGGGAAGCGCCCCGGGGGCCGCGCCGCGCGGCGGCCGGGGCCCGACCGCGCCCGGCTGCTGCGCGCCGCGCGGCAGTTTCTCGCGGCGATCGGCGAAACCGGCCTGAGGCGCGACATGCGCCAGACTCCCGCGCGGGTCGCCGATGCCTGGAGCGGCGAGATCGTTTCCGGCTACCGCTCCGATCCGCGGCGCATCCTGTCGCGGACCATCCCGGCGCAGGACCATGACCTGGTCGTGGTGCGCGACATCCCGTTCACCTCGGTGTGCGTGCACCACCTGCTGCCGTTCCATGGGACGGCGCACGTCGCCTACCTGCCGGGCAAGCGGCTGGTGGGGCTGTCGAAGATCGCCCGCGCCGTGGACGCGCTGTCGCGGCGGCTGCAGCTCCAGGAGCGCCTGACGCGGCAGGTGGTCGAGGCGCTTGCCTCGAGCCTGCGGCCGATCGGGGCCGCCTGCCGCGTCGAGGCGGAGCACCTCTGCATGTCCATCCGCGGGGCGCGCAAGACGGGGGCGCGGGTCGTCACCTCGGCGTACGCGGGACGGTTCAGGACCAGCCCGGCCCTGCGCACCGAGTTTCTCCGCCTCTCCGGAGCCCGGCCCCGATGACCGGATCCAGGCGCGCCTCGGTGATCCTCGCCCTTCTCCCCCTGGCGCTCTGCCTGGCCGGGGCCGCTCCGGAGCCGTCCCCGCCGCCGCCCGGCCCGGTCCTGTCGGCCGCGCCGACCCGGAAGGTGCGGATCGGGCTGACGACCGACGCCGTGAAGGTGCGGGTGTCGGCCGAGGGCGGCATTGTGGTGCGCGACCCGGTGAAGAAGCAGCCGATCTGGAAGGCGAAGTTCGAGGTCGGCATCTACCTGGTCAGCGAGCTCTCGGGCGGGGCGGAACCGGGTTTGATCTACCGGGTGCAGGTCGCCTCCTTCGCCGACAAGGACCAGGCCGAGGCCAAGAAGAGGGAGATCGAGGCCCTGCTGCCGGGGGAGAAAGTGGTCCTGATCTGGCACCCCGACCGGCGATCCTGGCGCGTGCGGGTGGGGGAGTTCCAGGCGCGCGAGGACGCCGCCGCGCTGGTGCAGCGGCTGAACGAGGAAGGGCTCACCGAGCTGTGGATCGCCGACGAGGGGCGCGCCGTCGCCGGCCGCCGGCGCATCCGCCTGGTCGACAACCGCTGGCGCAACTTCCTCACCGGCCACGACCGCGTGCTGATCCGCCCGGCGCGGGCCGGCGCGCTCCTGCGCGTGGACGAGGGCCTGTACAGGGGGGGCCTGGAGGCGCGCGTCACCCGCGCCGGCAATCTCCAGGTCATCAACGAGCTCGACATGGAGGAGTACCTGCGCGGCGTCGTCCCGAACGAGATGGGGCCCGGCGTCTATCCCGAGCTGCAGGCGCTCAAGGCCCAGGCGATCGCGGCCCGCACCTACATCATCGCGAACCTCGGCATGTTCGGCGAGGACGGCTACGACGTGTGCGACAGCCCGCAATGCCAGGTGTACAAGGGGGCCGGGACCGAGCACCCGCTCACGGACCAGGCGGTGCAGGAGACCCGGGGGCTGGTCCTGACCTACGGCGGCCAGCCGATCCACGCGCTGTACACCTCGACCTGCGGCGGCCACACGGAGGACGGCCAGCTGATCTTTCCGGAGGAGAAGGGGCCGTACCTGAAGGGCGTGCCGTGCTACCCGGAGGTCGAAGCGGAGAGCCGCACGATCGCAGGACGTTCCTGGGTCGACGCGGTGATCCTGGAGGACGGCTCGCCGGTCAACGAGGAGGCCACGCTCCTCAAGACGCTCGGCATCGTCGGGCCGGAGGGGCTGCAGCGGTCCTTTCTGATGGCCCCGGCCGGCGCCGGGGAGGTCGAGCGCTGGAGCGCCTTCGCCTTCGGCCTTCTGGGCAAGACTCCGGTGCAGGACGGCCTCAAGGAGGGCAACCTCCAGATGCACGACCTGGCGGGCTATTTCGTGCGCTCGCTCGGCTGGGACGAGAAGATCAAACTGTCCCTCGACGAGCGGGACCTGCCCTACCTTCTGGCGTTCAAGGACAGGGACGAGGTGCCGAAGGAGGCGCAGCGGCCCTACGCCGTCCTGATCCTCGAGGGCATCCTGCAGCCGTTCCGTGACAATACCCTCCGCCCGAACCACCACCCGACGCGGGGGCTGGTCCTGCGCCTTCTCTTCCGCATACTCGACTACTACGGCGCCCTGGACACGAACAAGGCGACCTACCGCGGGCACGACGGCGACAGCATCCTTCTGGAGGTGAAGCAGGACGTCAAGGCGCTGCCTCTCAATAGCGACGCGGCGCTGTACCGTTCGTTCCGCGACGTGTCGTACCCCGCACCGGGCCTGCCGCTGGTCCTGGGGGACCGCGTCGTGTACCACGCGGCGCGCGACGGCGGGATCGACTACCTGAAGGTGATCGCCAACCAGAGAGGGGTCTCCGACGACCGCTATTCGTCGGCCTTCCGCTGGGAGCAGCGCTACACGCGGACGGAGCTCGAAGCGCTCGTCGGCAAGCGCGTGAACGCCGGCCGGCTCCAGGACATCGAGCCGACCCGGCGCGGCGTCTCCGGCCGCGTGGTCGAGATGAAGATCACCGGCAGCCGCGGCGCCTTCTACATTCGCGGATTCAAGATCCGCACGGCGCTGGGCATCCGCGAGAACCTGTTCACCGTGGACCGCACCCGCGGGCCCGACGGCGAGGTCGAGTCGTTCATTTTCAGCGGCAAGGGGTGGGGACACGGCCTCGGGCTGTGCCAGGTCGGCGCGTACGGCATGGCCCTGCGCGGCAAGTCCTTCGAGGACATCCTGCACCACTATTACACCGGGGTCGAGATCGCCGGCCGGCCGCAGCCTTGACCGCGCCGCGAGGTTGACCCCGTGGCGCAGAGAGACTGATAATCTGCGTCCCATGGCCCCCTTGCGAAGGCCGGACCGGCGCGATGCACGATAAGGGCGAGATGGAGTTCCGCGGCAGGCTGAAGGCCCTGAGCTGCGCGGACATTCTCGATTTCCTGCGCGTCCTGAATCGCCGGGGGCTCCTTTCCTTCTCCGGCGAAGGCGCCTCGATCGGCCTTTATCTGCGGGACGGCCGGATCGTGCACGCCTCCTCCACCCGCTCCACGGATCGGCTGTCCGATCTGCTGGTGCGCTGGGGCCTGATCTCGAGCGAGCAATACGACCAGGTGATGCGCCGGGCGGCCGGGGGCGAAAGGCTCGGGAAGGCCCTCGTCGACGGCGGAGGCCCGTCGCCGCGCGATCTCGTGCAGGCCCGGCTGCGCCAGGTGGCGCAGATCGCCGTGTCCCTGTTCGAGTGGGAGGACGGCGAGTTCGTTTTCTCGGAGGGGGAGTCGCCGCAGGACGAAGGCGTGGAAGTGGGCCTTCCGATCGACACGGTCCTGGTCGAGGGCATCCGGTCGGTGCGCAATCTCGCCCTGTTCCGCCGGCGGATGCCATTCGACGACTGGATCTTCGAGGCCATCCCCGGGGCGGAAGGCCGACGGGGCGTCGTCCTCGATCCGCATGAGGCGTACGTGCTCCGGCTGGTGGACGGCAGGAGGAGCCTCGGCGAAATCGGCGCGACATCGGAGTTCGGGGAGCCGGAGACTCTCCGCGCCCTGTTCCTGCTTCACATCCTCGGCTGCCTGAAGATGAAGGGGCAGGCCGCGGCCGAGGCGGGCGCCGCCGCCTCCGACGGTCTCGACGGCCTCGTGCGGCGGTACAACGACATGTTCGGCCTGGTGTACCAGTACCTGATGAAGGAGGTCGGGCCGATCTCCGATCATCTTCTGGGACGCGCCCTGCGCGACCTGGAGGGGTCCCATCCCGCTCTGTTCCACCGCGCCTCCCTGGGCGGCGACGGCACCGTGGATCCCGGCCTGCTGCGACAGAACCTCGGGGCGCTCGCCCGCCGCCCGCCGCGCGACGCCCTGATCGAAGGGCTGAACGAGCTCCTGTACGCCGAGCTCCTGATCGTCCGGAGGACGCTCGGCCCGCAGCATGAGGGCCGGATTCTCCGCGTGTTCAAGGATGCGCGCCTGCACGAGCCTCCCGCGGGGGGCCCTGCCTGATGGGCGGGATCCTCGCGCGCATCGGCGGCTTCCTGATCGTCGCCGCGGTCGTCTACCTGCCGGCGGCCCGGCTGATCGTGGGGCACGAAGACCCCAAGGTCTTCAAGAGCCTGGCCGGCGCCGGCGTGGCCTGCCTGGCGGTGGGCGCGGTCCTCATGATCGCCGGCCGCGGCATGGCCACGATCGTCAGCCGTTCCTGCCCGCGCTGCGGGCGGCGCGTGGCGCGCGGCAGGGTCTACTGCGAAGAGCACCTGCAGGATACGATCAACGAGTACCGGGACCAGGAACGGGGCAAGGGGAGCTGAAGGCAGGTGGCCAATCCGGCTGGGAACGCCCCGGCCGCCCTTGCCGCCCCGCCGCTCCTGGTGGTCGTCGGCCCGACGGCGGTCGGGAAGAGCGAGTTCGCCCTTCTGGCCTGCGAGCGCTTCGGCGGCGAGCTGGTCAGCGTCGACTCGATGCAGGTCTACCGCGGCCTGGATCGGGGAACGGCCAAGCCGTCCCCGGAGGCCAGGGGCCGGGTGCCGCACCACGGCATCGACCTGGCCGATCCGGGCCAGGACTTTTCTCTGGGGGACTTCGTGCGGGCCGCCGGTCGGGCGATCGACTCCATCCGGGAGCGCGGCAGGCTCCCGGTCCTGGTCGGCGGCACGGGTCTCTACCTGCGGGGCCTCCTGAAGGGAATCGTCGAGGCCCCGCGGCGCCACGAGGCGATCCGGAAGCGGCTCCGGGATCTGGCCGGGAGGCGGGGCACGCCGTATCTGCACCGTCTCCTGCGGCGGGTCGATCGGGAGGCGGCGGCGCGCCTGCCCCCGGGCGATCGCCAGAGACTGGTCCGCGCGCTGGAGGTTTACTTCGCGTCGCATCGCGGGCTCTCCGACCTGATCAGGGAGTCGCCCTTCGGGGCCGACCGCTACGCCTCGGTGAAGATCGGCCTCGGCATGGAACGCGCCGCGCTCTACCGGGTCATCGAGGCGCGCGTCGAGCGCTTTTTCGTCGCGGGCCTTCTGGAGGAGGTGCGCGGCCTGCTTCTGGCCGGCTGCCCCGAGACCGCGAACGCCTTGAAGGCGATCGGGTACCATGAAGCGCTGCGCCATCTGCGCGGCGAGATGGAACTCGGGGAGGCCATCGCCCTGACGCAGCGCCGCACGCGGCGCTACGCGAAGAGACAGTGGACCTGGTTCCGGAAGGAGGAGGGGGTGACCTGGTTCACGGTCGATCCCTCCGGGCCGGACCGATTCACCTGGCCACTGGCGCACGCGGCCCGGGCGCTGGGCCGCGGATAGCGGGATGCAGAAGGACCCGTTCCCGGTGCGAGGCCGAGACACGTGCTGACCCTGGCCAACCAGCTGACCCTTTTCCGCATGGTGATGATCCCGCTGCTCATCACCCTGCTCCTGAACAACCTGAACGGCTGGGCGCTCACCGTGTTCATCCTGGCAGGGATCACCGACGCCCTCGACGGCCTGATCGCCCGGCGCTACAGCCAGAGCAGCAGCATCGGCGCCTTTCTCGACCCGATGGCGGACAAGCTCCTGATGACCGCCTGCTTCATCGTTCTCGCCCTGCCGGACCACCCGAAGACGGTCCCCGATTTCCACCTCACCAACCGCATCCCGCTCTACCTGACGATCGTGACCATCAGCCGCGACGTCTTCATCGTTCTCATCGTCCTGCTGGTCCACCTGACCTCGGGCGTCACGGCCTTCAGCCCGAGCCTGCCCGGCAAGCTGACCACCGCGGTCCAGCTCGTGACCATCGGCACCGTCATCCTGCTGAACTTTCTCGGGAGTGAACAGCCGATCCTGGTGGGTGCCCTCGTCTGGCTGACCCTGGCCCTGACCCTGGCCTCAGGATTCCACTACATCTACCGGGCCACCCGGACCGCCGGCAAGGAGTGACGGAGTCAGGGCCGGGGCGGCCTGTCCTGTGTCTGGAACAGCCGGCGAAAGCAGAAGACCGCCACGCCGCTGATGACGCCCCAGGCGAGGACGAGGAACAGCCAGCCGCCCGCGGTCAGGCCGGTCGCCGGGATCGCGCTCACGCGGTCCTCCCGGTCTTCCGGCGTCGGCCGAAGGCGTGGCCGATCAACAGGAGCGACAAAAGAAAGATGAACAGCATCAGGCCCCTCGCCCACAGGACCAGCGGCCGGTCGGCCGCGGCGACGCCGCTCATCCTCAAGGTCGGCAGGGCGTCCTGGTAGAGCCAGAAGCCGAAAATGAAGAGCAGATAGGCCGGCGTCACGAAGCGGATGACGTGATAGAAGAAGCGCGGCACCTTGATGTCGGCGCCGCGGGTGATCTCCTCCCAGGCGCGGTCCATCCCGAACACCCAGCCGAAGAGGACGACCTCGATCAGGGCGAAGAGAGCCAGGCCGATCGTCCCGGACCAGAAGTCCATCTCCCCCAGAAACGGCCGGAAGAAGACCACCGGCTGGATGCACAGGAAGACCGCCATTGACAGGATCGCCACCGCCTTCCTGCGCGAAAAGCCGAACTCCTCCTGCAGGAACGCCATGATCGGCTGGCCCATCGCCACCGACGAGGTGATGCCGGCGAAGAACAGGAGGCCGAACCACAGGCAACCGAACAGGTGCCCGAGGGGGATCTTCTGGAAGATGATCGGCATCGCCTGGAAACCGAGGTCGTAGGCGCCGGAGGCGGCGATCTGCTGCGTCTCCACGAGCCCGAAGAAGGCGACCGCGATCGGGATGGCGATGCAGCCGCCCAGGATGACCTCGGCGAACTCGTTGGTCGCCGCGGTGGTCAGCCCGGTAAGCGCCAGGTCGTCGTTCTTCCTGACGTAACTGGCGTAGCACTGGATCGATCCCATCCCCAGGCTGAGGGTGAAGAATATCTGCCCGGCGGCGGCGAGCCAGGGTGTGGCGTCCATGAGCTTCGAGAAATCCGGGTTCCACAGGTAGCCCATGCCGGCGGCCGCGTTCCAGTCGGGGTGCGCCGCGTCGGGCGTGCCCAGCGTGATGACGCGCACCACAAGCGCGACGGCGAACAGGAACAGGAGCGGCATGGCGATCTTCGCCAGCCGCTCGATTCCCGCCACGATGCCCTTGTAGAGGATGAGAACGTTCAGCCCGAGCGTGAGCAGCATGAAGGCGTATGCGGTCCCGAAGCCCGCGGGAAAGTGCGGACTCTCCGCGAAGCCCTGGAACGACTGCAGGAAGACCCCCATCTCCCCTCGCGAGGTGATGCCGAAGTACCGGCCGGTGGCGGAGAAGAAGCTGTACGCCATGGTCCACGACTCGATGCACGTGTAGTAGATGAGGACCACCAGGGGATTGAACAGGCCGAGGACGCCGAGGTACTTGGCCCACGGACGCTGCGCCAGCGCCTGGAACATGCCCGGCGTCGAACCGTGCCCGTGGTGCGCCCCGCCGTGGCGCCCGATCGCCCATTCCACCCACATCAGCGGAATTCCCAGCAGGATCAGGGCCACGAAGTACGGGATCATGAAGGCGCCGCCGCCGTTGCGCGCCGCCTGCACCGGGAAGCGCAGGAAGTTCCCGAGCCCGATGGCATTGCCCGCCATCGCCAGGATGAGGCCCAGGCGCGAGGCCCATGCCTCGCGCGGCAGAAGCAGCGGATCCGATTCCGGCTTGCTCACGATTTGCCCGGCGAGGCCCCGCCGGCGCGATCCGGCCCGCGCCGCGCCTCAGAGTCGGCGCGGATGATCGCCTGTCGC
>JACOUZ010000029.1 GCA_016177515.1 Acidobacteriota bacterium | reverse complement strand
GTCCACACCGGCACCTCGGTCTTCCCCGAGGCGCGCAACAAGTACGGCGACCCGATGGCCCTGGACGATGTCGCGGTCGATTTTCCCGGGCTGAAGATCATCATGGCGCACGGCGGCCGGCCGCTGTGGATGGAGGCCTGCTTCTTCCTGTTGCGGCGCCATGCCAACGTGCACATGGACGTTTCCGGCATCCCGCCGCGCCACCTGCTGCGCTACTTCCCGCGGCTCGCGGAGATCGGCCACAAGACGCTGTTCGGGACCGACTGGCCGAGCCCCGGGGTCATAAGCCCGCGCCGGAACCTGGAGGAGTTTCGCGCCCTGTCCCTGCCGCAGGAGACGCGGCAGGCGATTCTGGAAGGGACGGCGGAGAGCCTCTTCGCGCGCCGCTGAAGGGAAACGCCCGGCGGCGGGACGACGCCGCCGGGATCCTAGTTGTTGCCCGGCCCGCCGGGCGGCCGGTCCCGCGGAGGGCTGCCGTCCGTATCGCCCCCCCACACGACGCTTGGATCGCGCGGGAACAGCTCGACCAGGCGGTCGCGATCCGCCTCGGCCATCTTCACGAACTCGATCCCCACCGCGTAGCCGATGCCGGTATCGATGTTCGCCCGCACCGACGCGACCCGTCCGACGGCGGAGATCGGCTTTTCCTCGGTGTTGCGGTAGAGCAGCAGGGCCAGCTCCTCGCCGCCGCGGATGCGGCTGAGCGTGTCGAACCCCATGCCCCCTTCGCTGACCGCGTTGGAATACCCCAGGAACTCCCGGATGAACCGGCCCCGCGCCACGGGCAGGACCACCGGGTAGCGCGGGTGCCTGCGCAGGCGCATCCCGAGCATGGCCGCGATCGTCTCCTGCAGCTTCCCGGGGGAGATTGAGGCGTCCAGGACCTCGGCGCACCCGGCTTCCCTGAGGGCGGCCGCCTCCGCGGCATCGCCGGCCAGGGCCAGGATCGGGATGTCCCTGGTCCTCTCGTCCGCCCGCAGCCAGTTGCAGAGCCCGAGCGCCGGTGTTTCCAGCGCCTCATGGGACAGGACGATCAGGTCGGGACGATCGGTGGCGGCGACGTCGAGCAAAACGGAGGCGTTCCCCGCGGAAAGCGCCTTCAGGCTGGCCCTGGCAAGGAAGTGGGGCTTCCCGCCGTCGACCCGGGACCGGATCGGTTCACACCACAGGACCTGCTTCACCACAGGGCTCCCTCGCCCCGGCGCGGTCCATCCGTGCCGCGCCCCCCGCCCGGCGAGAGAGTAGCACACTTGGGAGCCCCGCCAGGGGCCTCCGGACGAAACACCAAGACATCCCCGGTTTCGAGTGCCTGGCCAGACCGGGCTGCCGCGGCGCGGCGACTTCGAGCCGCGCCACGCGGATGAGAGAGCCACCCAGGAGCCCGCGCGTGCGAGCCAGGAGCCGCGCCGCGGTGCGGCCCGCCAACTGAAACTGGGAATGGCTCAGGACGAAACACTCTTGCGCCTCCCGCGACAAGGCTCTATTCTCTTGATTCGGGAGACCGCATGATCTTTGCCGCGTTGCTCAGCGATTACCCGCGCATCGGCGATCACCCGGAAGAGCAGGTCCTGCGCCGGGCCATCCGGCTCGCGGACAAGGGCGAGATCCCGCCGGCGGAAGTGGCCGCCGCCGAGGACGAGATGACCCGCCGGGCGATCGCCGATCAGGCTGCGGCCGGGCTCGACCTTCTGACCGACGGCCAGATCCGCTGGCACGACCCGGTGTCGCACGTGGCGCGCGGCCTGGCCGGCTTCCGGATCGAGGGACTACTCCGCTATTTCGACACCAACACGTACTACCGCCAGCCGGCGGCGACCGGGCCGATCGGCCGCGAGAAGCCGTTCCTGGTCGAGGCGTACCGCTTCGCCGTGGGCGCGGCGGCCCCGCGCCCGGTCAAGGCGATCGTCACCGGCCCCTTGACGATCGCCCGGCTGTCGCGCGACGCCTCACGGCGCGGCCTGCAAGATCTGACGCTCCAGATCGCCTCGGCGCTGAACCGCGAGCTTCGGGACCTGGAGGCGGCCGGGGCGGGCCTCATCCAGGTCGATGAGCCGGCGCTGGCCCGCTTTCCCGGCGAGGCCGGCATCCTGCGCCAGGCGATGCGCCGGCTCGTGTCGGGGCTGGCCACGGCGCGTGTTCTCCTGGCGACTTCGTTCGGAGACGCGACACCGCTCCTGGCCGATCTGGCGCTCATGCCGGTCGATCTGATCGGGCTCGACGTCCTGGCGGCGACGGGCGGGGGCGGCGACGCGGGCGCCCTCGGCGCCAGGCTGGCCGGGACGATGCCGGCGGAGACCGGCCTGGCGCTGGGGATCGTGGACGGACGCAACACCCGCCTCGAGGACGCGGACGGGACGTACGAAAGCACCGTCCGCCCGATCCTGCAGGCGCTGCGGGCCGCCCCTGGACCAGAGCGCGTCATCCACCTGGTCACGAGCCACGGCCTGGAGTTCCTGCCGCGCGACGTGGCGCGCGCCAAGCTGTCGATGCTGGCCGCGGTGCGTGACCGGGCCCGGCGGGAGTTTCCATGAACGACGACACCGGCACACTCTCCGGAACTCAGGCGCGGGACGAACGCCTTCTGCCCGCCGGGCTTCTCCTGCCCCTCAGCACCATCGGATCCTTCCCCAAGCCGGACCGCCTGACGAAGGCGCGCGCCGGCTTCACCCGCGGAGAGATCTCCGCAGGCGAGCTCCAGGGCATCGAACGCGAGGAGACCGCCGCCTGCATCCGCATGCAGGAGGAGCTGGGGCTCGACCTCCTGGTGGACGGCGAGATGTACCGCGGCGACATGACCGCCTACTTCGCCGAGAACCTCGAGGGGTTCCGAATCTCGGGGCTGGTGCGCTCCTACGGCAACCGCTACTACCGCAAGCCGGTGGTCGCCGGGCCCGTCCGCTGGTCGCGACCGGTGACGGTCGACTGGTTCCGCTTCGCCCGGGAGCAGACGCACAGGCCGGTCAAGGCGATCCTGACCGGTCCCTACACCATGATGGACTGGTCGTTCGACGATCACTACGGCTCGCGCGAGGCCCTGGCGATGGCCCTGGCCGAGGTCATCCACCAGGAGGCGGCGGCCCTGGTCGAGGCCGGGGCGCGCTACGTGCAGATCGACGAGCCGGCCGTCTCGGTGCGCCCGGACGAGATCGACCTGGCCATAAGGGCCATGGCGCTGGTGACCGGGGGCCTGCGGGCCAGGACGATCACCCACATCTGCTACGGCGACTTCCCCGCCATCTACCCGCGCCTGCTGGATCTGCCGGTGGACCAGTTCACCCTGGAGCTGTCGAATTCCGACCTCGGCCTCCTCGAGCTGTTCAAGTCCTCCCCCTTCACCAAGGAGCTGGGCGCCGGCGTCCTGGACGTCCACTCCCACAAGGTCGAGCCGGTCGAGGTGGTGAAGGAGCGGATCGAGGCGGCGCTCGCCGTCGTGCCGGCTGCGCGCCTCTACGTCAACCCCGACTGCGGCCTCAAGACCCGGTCCCCCGAAGAGGCGGCGGAGAAGCTCCGGAACATGGTGGCGGCGACCCGCGAGGTCCGGCGGACCCTGTGAGTCCGCGCCCCGTGCCTCCTGTTCGACCCCGCGAATCCAATCAGGGCGAAGCGCCGCAGGTGCCGTTCGGCATGGGGCGGCGCAGGCCGCTGCCGGAGCGGCCGGGGGAGCCCTCGCCGCAGGCGTCGCTGGCGGTGACCAGGTAGTAGCGGTCCGCGACACCCGTGGGCGTGATGTCGAGGAAGCGGTTGCCGGCGCCGTCCGCCGTGCCGGTCACCTGGCAGAGAAGCGGCGCGTGCGAGTACCAGTCTCCGATCGTCCCTTCGTAGATGTTGTAGGCGGGGACGGTCGGGCCCAGGTCTTCCCAGGTCAGGCGGAGGCCTGTGCCGCTCGGCGCCACGGTGACGGAATGGAACGACCCGGGCAGCGACACGGCCCCGGGCGGCCCCTGTCCGAAGGTGATGCCGAGCAGGCCGGGGATCTGGGGCGAGAACTGCGCCAGCCGATCGGCGAGGCCGTCGTTGTCGTTGTCGGGGAGCGCCACCACGCGGCTGCCGGCGTCCACGACGTAGAGGACGTCGAAGTCATCGACGGCCAGGCCGGAATAGACGTCGAACGTGAGCCCGGTGGCGAACACCGTGGTGCCGTCGGCGACGCCGTCGCCATCGGCGTCCACCACCCTCTCGACCTGCCCCAGGATGAAGTTAGTCCCGAAGATCTCGCCCGGGCGGCGGGCGATCATGTTGCCGTAGGACGAGGCGTCGGCCAGAAACTCGCTCGATACGTCGGCGACGCCGTCCCCGTCGAGATCGCGATAGGCCAGGATCCCGCCGAAGGTGTTGTGCAGCCCGTCGAGGACGTAGAGGGTCCCGGTCTCGTCCATGCTCAGCGCCAGGACCGACTGGGGATCCTCGGTGAACACGGCCGCCTGCTCCACCTGCGCGTCGCCGCCCGTGTCTCGCTCCTCGTAGACCGTCCCCGTGCCGATCTGTTCTCCGGTGTACAGGTACTCGACGCCGCCGCGCCGCACGGCGGCGACGGCGCGCGCATCGGGGCTCGCGGTGTCGATTATCAGGGACCGGTCGGCGGTGAAGTCCCCCGTGTCGTCCCACAACCCGATGATGCCGGACCCGCCGGTTCCCAGGCAGACGCCCCCGTCGCGGCGCGAGGTCAGCTGTCCCTGGCTGCTCCCGACTCCGGAGGCGAATGCCGTCTGCCCCTCGAAAAACAGGTCGTGGTCGAGGTCCGAAATGGCGTACAGGGTCCCGGTGGTGTTCGAGCCGGCGTACAGCACCCTGCCCCGGCAGGCCCCGGCCGGCACCTGCGGCACCGAGCACCGGAGGGTCAGCGAGTAGTCTCCGACCGTACGCGCGTCGGTGCCGGTGAAGGTGCTGTCGTTGAACGACGCGACCGCGAAGTAGTAGGTGCCGGGGGTGAACAGATCGACGGTGAGAATCGGATCGAAGGAGATGGAGTTGTCGGCGAACGCCAGCCGGTTTCCGGCCGCGTCGAACACGCCGAGGATCGGGTCGAGGGGCGATCCGCTGCGCGCCGCGTTGACTTCGGCGATCACGCGGGTGCCGGCGCTGATCGACAGGGCGTAATAATCGATGTCTCCGCGCGGCACGATCGATCGGGCGGCCGTCTGCTCGCAG
>JACOUZ010000145.1 GCA_016177515.1 Acidobacteriota bacterium | reverse complement strand
GAACATCCGGGTGAACTGCATCTGCCCGGGCGACACCGACACGCCGATGCTGCGCGGCGAGGCGCGGCAGCTCGGCGAGCCGGTCGAGACCTTCCTGTCGCAGTCGGCCGACTGCCCGCTGCGGCGCGTGGCGCAGCCGGAGGACATCGCCCGCGCGGCGCTTTACCTCGCCTCGGACGCCTCGTCCTTCGTGACCGGGGCGCCCCTGATCGTGGACGGCGGGTTCGTGGCGGGATAGCGCGGCCGGGGCCGAAGGCGGCCGGGCCGGGGAGGACGACGATGCGCCTGGCGGGGAAGGTGGCTCTGATCACGGGCGGCACGTCCGGCATGGGCCGGGCGACCGCCGCGCTGTTCGCGAAGGAAGGGGCGCGCGTGGCCATCACCGGGCGAGACGAGGTGCGCGGCCGCGTCGCGCTGCACGAGATCAAGGGGGCCGGATCGGAGGGGATCTTCATCCGCGCCGACGTCCGCTCGTCCGACGACTGCCGGCGGTCGGTCGAGGAGACGCTCAGGGCCTTCAAGCGCCTCGACATCCTGTTCAACAACGCCGGCGTCTTCTTCCCGCACGCCGTGCCGGACTGCCCCGAGGAGGAGTGGGACCTCACGGTGGACATCAATCTGAAGGGCACCTTCCTGATGTCGAAGCACGCGCTGCCCGTCATGATCGCTCAGAAGAGCGGTGTGATCATCAACAACAGCTCGGGATGGGGCCTGGTCGGGGGGGACGCGGCGGCCGCCTACTGCGCCTCCAAGGGGGGCGTCGTGCTCCTGACCAAGGCGATGGCGATCGACCACGGCCGGCAGGGGATCAGAGTCAACTGCATCTGCCCCGGCGACGTCGACACGCCGATGCTCCCGGAGGACGCGAAACAGCGCGGCATGACCTGGGAAGAGTACCTGAAAGGGGCCGCCATCCGCCCTCTCGGCCGCATCGGCCAGCCGGAGGAGATCGCGAAGGCGGCGCTGTTTCTCGCCTCGGACGATTCCTCGTTCATGACCGGCTCGACTCTGGTGGTCGACGGCGGCGGCAGCGCCGACTGAAGACGTCCGGCGGGTGGCCCGGCCCGATGCCCCGATCGGTTCCTAACCGACTGCGATCCGGTCCAGGGTGTCCAGGAAGTGCCGCGCGGTGTCGAGGCCGTCGTAGTGCGCGAACGAGGCGCGCACCGTGCGGCGGCTCCGGAGGTGCCGGTAGACCGCCAGCGAGTAATAGTTGCCGTCGGGCACTTCGATGCGCCCTTCTTCCCACAGGCGCCGCTTGATCTCCATCTGCGTCCTGCCGCGCACCTCAAACAGGAAGGTCGGGTCGCGCTCGGCGGCGCGCGCCTCATCGGCGATGCCGTGCAGATGGACGCCGCGGCGCGCGAGCGCGGCGAACCCCAGTAGCAGCGCCTTCGAGAGCGTCTGCTCGAAGTCGCGCACGGCGGACATCGCCCACTTGATTCGCCGTCGGTCCCGATCCGGGTAGATGCCGGCGAGCCGCGCCGCCGTCGCCTGCAGCTCGGGCCGGTCCGCGGCCGCCGCCTCGACCCGCCCGCCGAGCGCCTCGAGGTAGTCGAAGGCGGCCGACAGTCCCGCCAGGACCGCGTGGTTCGGCGTGCCCTGCTCGTACTTCACGGGCGTGCGGTTCTCGTTGGCCTGCACGCGGTAGGGGCGCAGGGCGTCGAGCCAGCGCTTTCTGCCCCACAGGACCCCGACCATCGGCCCGAACAGCTTGTAACCGGAGAAGGCCAGGAAGTCGCAGCCCATGGCCCGCACGTCCAGCGGCCCATGGCAAGCGTGGTGCACGGCGTCCACGACCACGAGGGCGCCGCGCCATCCCGCCCCGGCCCGGCCGCGCGCCGGCCGTCCCCGGCCGGAGGGACCCCGGCCGGGGAGGCTACGGCCGGTGCCGGCCGGAGGCTCCGGTTCGCCGTGGCGGCGGGCGATGCGCACCACCTCCTCCACCGGCACGACCGTGCCCAGGCCGTTCGAGGCGCAGGTGACGGCGACAAGGCGCGTGCGCCGGTCCAGAAGCGCGGCCAGATGGTCGAGGTCGAGCGTTCCGTCCCGTCGTACCCTGCACTCGCGCACTTCCAGGCCGCGGTCCTCGCCCCACAACGACTCCCAGGGCGTGACGTTGGCGGCGTGGTCGAGTTGCGTGACGATCAGGTTGTCCCCCCGCGCCAGCAGGTCGCGGAAGGCGAACGACAGGTTGAACAGGGCGTGCGAGGTGGAGAGGTGGAACGAAATCTCCTCGGGCGAGGGGGCGTTGAGGAAGGCGGCCGCGCCCCGGCGCGCCCGGACGTGGATCTCCGCGGTCCCGCGCTCGCCGCTCGAGACCGCGCCGTCCTGGGCGTTGGCCCGGAGCGCCGCCTCCTCCATGGCGCGCGCACTCCGCTCGGCGACGAGAGTCCCGCCGGCGTTGTTCAGGTAGACGCGCCGCTCTCCCGTGATGTCGCGCTCGCGCGCCGGGAACTGGCGGCGCACTTCTTCGTGCAGGCCGCGCAGGATCGCCGCCAGCGCCGCGCCGCCGGTCGCGCCCTCGGCGCCACCGGTCGTGTCCCCTCCGCCACTTGAACTCACCAGCGCATTTTCGGGGCCACGATCGTCTGGCCGCCGTCCACGAACAGCGTCGTGCCGGTGATGTAGTCACAGGCGTTCGAGGCGAGGAAGACGATCGCCGCCGCCACCTCCTCCGGCTCCCCCGCCCGCGGGAGCGCGCCGAGCCCCTCGATCGGCGTGCCGCGGGGCGGCAGGTCCTGGGTGGACATGTCGGTGTGGATCCAGCCGGGCGCCACGCTGTTGACGCGGATCCCCCATTCGGCGAAGTCGATCGCCATCGAGCGGGTGAGGCCGACGATGCCGGCCTTGGCGGCGTTGTAGCTGCCGCCGAGCGGATCGCACTCGTAGGCCGAGGTCGAGGAGAGGGTCACGATGCGGCCGGGGATCTTCGCCGCGCGCATGGCGCGGGCCGCCTCCCGGCCGCACAGGAACGTGCCGCGCAGGTGCACGGCGATCATCCGGTCCCAGTCCTCGGCCGACGTCTCGGCCAGGTTCCGGTAGGGGTCGGCGATGCCCGCGTTCGCCACCATCACGTCGAGCCGCCCGAAGCGCCGCACGGTTTCCTCGACCAGCCGCACCACGTCGGCTTCGACGGCGACGTCGCAGGGCGCTCCTGCGACTTTGCCGGACGGCGCGAGCTCCCTGACGGCCGCCTCGACCGACTCCCTGCGCAGGGACGACACCATGACGGAAGCGCCCTCGCGTAAAAGCGCCTTGACCGCGGCCCGGCCGATACCCCGGGACCCGCCCGTCACGATGGCGACTTTCTCTTTCAGTCCGAGATCCATGTGGTTCCTCCCGCGCGGACTTGTACCACCGCGGCGCGCGCCCGGTCAACGAACGTTGCACCCGGCGCACCGCGGACCGGCGAATCCTCCCGCTGCGCCGTGGTAACGTAAGGCCGCATGG